>NZ_JADIKJ010000070.1:0-462 GCF_044904675.1 Dyella jejuensis
GGTGGTGTAGCTGGTGCCGGTGCTGTCTGTATCCGAGGCCAGTGTGGTGGTGACACCGCTCAGGCGTCCTTGGGCGTCGTAGCGGTAGCTCACCGCCTGGCGCGTCACCGCCGTGCTCTGCCCGGGCGGTACGTCCTGGATCGACAGGCTGATCAGCTGGTTGCTGGTGTTGTAGCCGAAGATCAGGGTGTCGCCGTCGCCGGCCACGATCTGGCTCAGCTGCTGGTTGCTGTAGCGGAAGCTGTAGCTCGCTCCCGTTGCCGTGTCGGCCAGCGCGGTGAGCTGGCCGCTGGCGTTGTAGGTTTCTTGTTGGCTGGCGGCCGCGTCGGTCCAGGTCCAGGTAGTCGCGGTGGCGTTCCAGCCCAGCGTATCGACCGCGCCGCTTTGGTCGGTGCTTACATAGGCGCCCAGGCTGGCGTCATAGGTGTAGACCACGCTGGAACCGTCATCATCGGTCCGGGT
>NZ_JADIKJ010000071.1:0-598 GCF_044904675.1 Dyella jejuensis
TCCAGGACGTACCGCCCGGGCAGAGCACGGCGGTGACGCGCCAGGCGGTGAGCTACCGCTACGACGCCCAAGGACGCCTGAGCGGTGTCACCACCACACTGGCCTCGGATACAGACAGCACCGGCACCAGCTACACCACCACCTATACCTATCAGGGCACGACCGACCTGGTCGCCTCGGTCACCCAGAGCGACGGCACCACGGTCAGCTATACCTATACGCAAGATGCGCAGGGGAACGAGCAGGTCACCGGTGTGACGACCGGCAGCGGAGCGGCGGCGCAAAGCATCACACTCAGCTACGACAATGGCAGCACCACTGTCACCGACGGGCTGGGTAACGCGACCCAATACCAGTACAACGCGGCCGGCCAACTTACCGACGTGATGGCGCCGGCGGTCAATGGCGTGTCGCCCACCACCACCTATACCTACGACGCCAACGGCAATCTGCTGACTGCCACCGATCCGGACGGTGCGGTGACGGCCTATCAGTACGATGCCAGCGGCAACCTGCTGAGCGTGGAAGACGGCGCCGGCAACACGGTCAGCTACACCTACAACACCGACGACCAGGTCACCAGCCAGACCACCTACAC
>NZ_JADIKJ010000072.1:0-454 GCF_044904675.1 Dyella jejuensis
CCACCCGATCCCATCCCGAACTCGGAAGTGAAACGCAGCTGCGCCGATGGTAGTGTGCCCATGCATGCAAGAGTAGGTCACCGCCAGGGGCTTTATCCTCAAAACCCTCTCCTCCTGGAGAGGGTTTTTTTTGCTCCTTTTTCTTATGGGGTCGCGCGAAGGAGTCGATGCCGTGGTGTGCACGCACCTGCACGTCGATCACGTCGGCTGGAACACGATGCTCGAGAACGGCAAGTGGATGCCGACCTTTCCGAAGGCGCGCTACCTCATCGGTCGGCGCGAGTACGACTTCTGGAGCGTCTGTAATGACGAAGTGAACCGCCCCGGGATTCGCGGAGGCTCCAACTCTTGAGAGAATGGAGCCATGACAAAGTTAAAACAGTTTTCCCCGGAAGTCCGCGAGCGTGCGGTGCGGATGGTGCAGGAGCACCGTGGTGAATACCCATCGTTGTGG
>NZ_JADIKJ010000073.1:0-696 GCF_044904675.1 Dyella jejuensis
CAGCATGGGTATGACGCCGACGGCCACCTGACCACCACGCGCGGCTACGCCACGGTGCTGACGGCCAGCCAGCTGAGCGCGCTGGGCAACGATCCCACGATCGCGGCGGTGAGCGCCGACCTCACCCCCGGCGGCAGCGACAGCTACCAGCAAAGCGTGTACGACGCCGACGGCCAGGTGGTCTACGCGATCGACGGACTGGGCCTCAACGTCACGCAATACACCTACAACGCCGGCGGGCAGGTGACGCAGACGCGCCAGTACGCCACGGCACTGTCCACCGGCAGCCTGAGCCCCACCGCCACACCGGCCACGGTGGCCGGTTATCTCACCGCCAGCAGCAGCGACGTGATCACCACCACCGTCTACAACGCCGACGGCGAGGCGGTGTATCAGGTCAACGGCGCCGGAGCGGTCACGCAGCACACCTACGATGCCGCCGGCCGCGTTACCCAGAGCACCGCGTATGCGACGGCACTGAGCGCGACGCAGAGCGCGAGCCTGGGCACGGCGCCCACGACCGCGCAGCTCGCCGCGCTCCTCACGCCCAGCGCCAACGATCGCACGACCACCACCAGTTACGACAGCGCAGGGCGGGCGGTCTACAGCCTCAACGCCGCAGGGACGGTCACGCAGACCACCTACGATGCCGATGGACGGGTGACCAGCACCCACGTCTACGCCATCGCACTGACA
>NZ_JADIKJ010000074.1:0-432 GCF_044904675.1 Dyella jejuensis
CCGTCGGCATCGTAGGCATACGTGGTCACCGCGCCGGTCGGATCGGTGATGCTGAGCTGCCGCCCTTGGGCGTCCAGGGTGTAGGTGGTGGTGAGGGCCAGGCCGCCGGGATCGACCGTCTGGGTCAGCTGCCTGCCGCTGGCGTTATAGGTATAGGTGACGACATGCCCGGTGGCGTCGGTGCTCTGGATCAGGTCGCCGTCGGCGTCGTACTGGTTACGGCTGACCTCGCCCAGCGGCGTGGTGGTGGTGAGCAGGCGTCCGTCGGCATCGTAGGTGTAGGTGGTGGTGTTGCCAGCCCCATCGGTCACGCTCAGCGTGTCGCCATAGGCATCCTGCACGGTGGTCATCGTCACGCCATCGGGCGTGGTCACGCTGCGGGTGTGCGTGGCGAGGTCGTCGTGGTAGGTGGTGGTGTTGCCCAGCGCATCG
>NZ_JADIKJ010000075.1:0-420 GCF_044904675.1 Dyella jejuensis
GATCAACGCCGATACGGGCAGTACGATCCAGATCAGTAACGATGGCGGCAGCAGCTATCTGGATACGATCAATGCCAATGGCGATGCGGGTATCACGCTGGATGCCGGTTCGAGCCTGGACTTGGTGGGTAGCGGGAATGCTGTCGCTGCCAACAATGGCGACCAGATCACTGCGACCGACAACACGATCGATGCTAACAATGCATCGTTGACGCTTATCGACAGCAGTGCGGCAGATATCGTCGACGGGACAGCGCTTTCGATCACCTCCAACTCCAGCGCGCTGACGCTGGACGGCACGGGTATCACGCTGTCTGGTACCAAGGATACCGATGAACTGGGCGATGGCAGCTCGGTGACGGAAACGGCCAGCGGCAATACGCTGGACATGGATGCGGGCTCGACGTTGGACGATACGTC
>NZ_JADIKJ010000076.1:0-420 GCF_044904675.1 Dyella jejuensis
GATCAACGCCGATACGGGCAGTACGATCCAGATCAGTAACGATGGCGGCAGCAGCTATCTGGATACGATCAATGCCAATGGCGATGCGGGTATCACGCTGGATGCCGGTTCGAGCCTGGACTTGGTGGGTAGCGGGAATGTCGTCACTGCCGCTAATGGTGACCAGATCACTGCGACCGACAACACGATCGACGCCAACAATGCATCGTTGACGCTTATCGACAGCGGTGCGGCAGATATCGTCGACGGGACAGCGCTTTCGATCACCTCCAACTCCAGTGCGCTGACGCTGGACGGCACGGGTATCACGCTGTCTGGTACCAAGGATACCGATGAACTGGGCGATGGCAGCTCGGTGACGGAAACGGCCAGCGGCAATACGCTGGACATGGATGCGGGCTCGACGTTGGACGATACGTC
>NZ_JADIKJ010000077.1:0-416 GCF_044904675.1 Dyella jejuensis
GGCGCGTCGATCACGTGCCGCCCACGACGCCCACCGAGATCCTCGTTGCCGAGATCTGGGGCGAGGTGCTGGGCCGCTCGCAGATCGACGTGCGCGACAACTTCTTCGCGCTCGGCGGCCACTCGCTGATGGCTACGCGCACCACGGCACGTATTACCGATGCGTTCCGTGTCGAGGTGCCGCTGCGCGTGTTTTTCGACGGCCCGACGATACGGGCGCTGGCTGCTTACCTTGAAACAAAGCTCGGAGCGAAGGCCGTCGATCCGATCCGTCCGTTGGATGTTGAGGCGCAATCCGTACTTTCTTTTGCCCAGCATCGCATCTGGTTTCTTGAGCGCATGCATCCTGGGACGGCGAGCTACAACATTCCGACGGCGCTGCGCGTGCGCGGCAGGTTGAACATCGAATGGCTGCGT
>NZ_JADIKJ010000078.1:0-1305 GCF_044904675.1 Dyella jejuensis
CAATGCCGCTCAGTTAAGCAAAGGCCCTGCGGGGCCTTTGCTGTTTTGTAGAGTATGAGTCTGTTGATAGAGCGGCACGCGATGCCGAAGGCAGACCGATGCTACTGGAAGCCTACCTGCAAGATACCCATGAGCTGGCCACGCCAGACCAGTGGAAGGTGGTGCGCGATAGCCTGCCGCAGAGGTGGGTGGAGGAAGCCCTGCAGGCGACGGGTGTGGCGACGCTGCGAAAACGTCGATTGCCGATGGAGCAAGCGGTGTGGCTAGTGTTGGGGATCGCCCTGTTGCGCGATCGCTCGATCCTGCATGTGGCCGATGCGCTGGAGATAGCGTTGCCAGGAGAAGGCATCAGCTCCAGTGCATTAAGCCAGGCGCGTCAACGCTTGGGTTCGGAGCCCCTGGCATGGCTGTTTCACCATACCGCGGCACAATGGGGCCATACGCAGGCCGGTCGCCACCGCTGGCAGGGCTTGTCGCTGTATGCGTTGGACGGCGTGGTCTGGCGGACTCCCGACACGCTGGACAATCGCCGGCACTTTGGCAGTCAGCATAACCATCCCGGGCATCAAAGTCCGTTTCCGCTGGTGCGCATGGCGTGCCTGCTGGATGCCCGCTCGCGCCTGCTGGTCGATGCCCGCCTGGACACCTACGCCACCAGTGAATACACCTTGGCCGCGCAGCTATGGCCCCAACTGCCGCCGGACTCGTTGGTGATGGTGGACAAGGGATTCTACTCAGCCGGCCTGCTCTGGCCGTTGCAACAACAAGGACGACATGGGCTGATCCCGGCCCGTGCCGGCCTGAAGGGCGAGGTCATCGCTACGCATGGTCCCGGCGATGTGTGCTTACGCATGAACGTCTCGCCGCAAGCGCGCAAGAAAGACCCCTGCCTGCCGCTCACCTGGGAGGTGCGCGCCATCACCCGCCAGCTCGATGGCCAACCGCGCACCGTGTTCACCACGCTGGATGATCCACAACGCTGGGGCGCNCCTACGCCACCAGTGAATACACCTTGGCCGCGCAGCTATGGCCCCAACTGCCGCCGGACTCGTTGGTGATGGTGGACAAGGGGTTCTACTCAGCCGGCCTGCTCTGGCCGTTGCAACAACAAGGACGACATGGGCTGATCCCGGCCCGTGCCGGCCTGAAGGGCGAGGTCATCGCCACGCATGGTCCCGGCGATGTGTGCTTACGCATGAACGTCTCGCCGCAAGCGCGCAAGAAAGACCCCTGCCTGCCGCTCACCTGGGAGGTGCGCGCCATCACCCGCCAGCTCGATGGCCAACCGCGCACCGTGTTCACCAC
>NZ_JADIKJ010000079.1:0-407 GCF_044904675.1 Dyella jejuensis
GCTGGTGTTTTCGTTGTTGTTTTGAAGCGTGTGGTTTTCTGCCTGGCTGAGGAGGTTGAGGTTGTTTTGTGCAGCAAGTGCGACATCTTGGCCGCTAACCTGGCTGCCGACGATGTTCAGGTCGCCGCCGGTAGCCGCGAGGGTGACATTGCCCTGGCTGCTGATATGGCTGCCATAGGTGGCCTCATCGTGCGCGGTCATCGTGCTACTGGCGCTGCTGTCACCGATGCCAAGCTTGAAGTCGATGCCGGCGTTGCCTTGCGCCGCGTTCTTCAATGCATCGTAACCGTCCTGCCCACCCGGCAGGTTCATGCCTTGGGCGGCACCGGGGGAGAACAGCGCCTGGGCTGCCTGCGCCGCGTAGAGGGCGGATAGGCGACTATCCTGCACTTGGCTACTACGTTGGG
>NZ_JADIKJ010000007.1:0-141397 GCF_044904675.1 Dyella jejuensis
GTACCCACGCTGTCGGTGTAACCGGCCACCGTCACGTGCACCTGCGGATAGCGCTTGAGCGTATCCACTGCCTGGTCCAGGATCGCCAGCGAATCGCTGCTCGGCACCGCCAGTGCCGGCTCGATGTTCGTCTCGCCCTTCTTCGGACGGTCGAACTTGAAGTTCACGCCCTTCAGGTCGATCACCACCTTCTGCGGGCAGCCATCCGGACCCACGATCGTGCCTTCCGGCAGGTCCGGGCACTTGTTGTCGCACAGGTTCACGCCGTTGCGGAACTGCTTGGAGCAGTCCGGCTGCTGCGGCGGCGGAGGCGGCGGCGGAGGCGCAGCCGGTTGCGGCGGCGGCCCCAGGCGGAACAACAGGCTGAAATCCACGAACTCGTCGCCGTAGCCGTTACGTGCCGGGAAGGTCTTGTCGTCCCAGTCGTAGCGATACATCGCTTCCACACGGAAGTCGATGTTCTCGGTCACGGTCTTGGAAAGGCCCACGCCAGCCTCGGCAGCGGGGTCTACGTTGTGATTGAAGGTATCGATGTGCTGGCTGGCCATGACGCCACCGACCAGGTAGGGACGCCATGCATTCCAGTCGCCGAAGAAATAGCGCGCCGCGACGCCGAGGTCGTTGCTCGCCCAGCGGCCGCCACCGACATAACCATGGAACGTGCGCCGGGTACGATCGGCAAAAATGTCGATCGAGACGTTAGGCGTAATGAATTTGCCCACATCGAGGCCGTAAAAAATCTGGTTACGGTTGGTGAGCCGCTTGACGTCGTTGTGGTAATAACCCACGGTTGGCCCGATGTACCAGCGATCATCGAATGTGGTGCTGGTAACGTTATTGTCCGGGCTGCCTTGGTCCGTACCACCTTGGGCAGCTGGCGTGTTGTCCTGCGCATGAGCGACGCCCACGCAACCCAGGGCCATAGCTATCAGAACTGACAAGTTCCTGTACTTCATGGACATCTCCTCTTAGAGTCATGCGAACGTCTCTTCCCCCAAAAGGACGCCGTTCGTGCAACGCACACACGGGCAAAAAGCGGTGTCATCAAAAAACTTTCAGCCGACCCCGCAATAACGTTCAAGTCGATTTGCCAACCTATAGATGACAAAGCCGCACAGGCGCGTGAATATCTCCGTTAATGGAAAAAAGCACGCATGGATTTAGTCCATGAAATAACAGGTTCGCAAATCTGCCTTGCAGCCGTTAGTTATCAATCATTCGGTGGAAGGGGGGTGAAAACCTGATTATTCAAATGCGAAAGCTGTCATGTTTTCCATACCTTGATAATTCGCGACGCTTGCAACCGTGCCCCCTATGCGGACGTCTCCTGATGAGGCCGCCCGGTTAATTCACCGGTATTGCGCGCAGGGGCGCCCCGGCGCGGCAACCGGGTTGTCATCCCCATTGAAAGGGAGAAACCGGCCGGTGAAGATGCCGCGAATCCATGGCACTCAAGCAAATCCAAATCCTGCCGATAAGACCTCCGAGAGGCTTGCTTGCCACCGCGGAGGATCGCGTCATGACCGTATCGATCGTTGAGGAATTGATGCTGCACAACCTCACCTGCTCCACGTGCCGGGCGGGCGAGCCATGTTTGCTGGCCGAGCACATCGCGGACAGCTGGCCACGGCGCGTTGCGGCTGAAGCGGCCGCCAATCTCAGGGAAATCACCACTCCGGTCGATCAGCAGGCAGCCGCCTAGGGATACTCTGATCAATGCTACGCAGGCGGCATGATGTCCAGAAGGCTCGCAGAGTGTGTTGTGCGGCGCCGGGAAGACTGGCCGTCTTGCCAAGCCGCGCGGCGCACTCTGCGAGCCTTCTGGACATCACCCCATCGCTTTAAATTCAACATGTTGGGGCCAGCTCTGTCTGTCCGCATCCCTTCCTCGCTCCTCAAAGCCGGGTACATCCATGTACCCTCCCCGCGTGCGCCGACGAACCTATGGTCTGCGAACAGACCGAGCTGGTGACGCCTACGTAGCATGGATCAGAGCATCCCTAGCGAAGCGGCCCAGGCTCGACGAGAGGGCGCGTCGCATCATTTTTGATGAGGCGTAGCCCTCTTCGGCCGCATCGAGCAGCCTTCATCATTACGCATCGTGCGAACCGGCCTGCTCGAGGGCTTGTTCGTCCAGCGCCTTCGCCTTTTTTTCCAGCGAGCTTACGTTGAAGCGCATGCCGACGCCGATCAGTGTTGCCAGCAGAGCCAGCACGTGCCAATGGAGGCTATATAAGGCTGCGGCAGCAAAAAATACCGCGATGAAAAGATCCTCCAGCAGCCAGCCCCAGGCACGCGGGTGTGCCACGCTTGGCGCCAGGTGGCGGATGAAAGCGGCGTAACCCCACCCTATCGCCAGGCAGACATAGATAGCCATCAGCGAGAGTGCATAGACCAGCATGCCGTTGTTGGAGGATGCGTTCTGATCCTCCAGCAGAACGCGGATGAAGACCGGCACCAGCGCCACCAGGCTAAGCAAGACCAGCGTCGCCACAGTCACTGGCGCATCTACGCGATACAGATGCGCGAGCGTGCGGCGATGGCGCAGCCACACCACGCCAATCAGAAAAAAACTCAGGAAATACACCGCCAGCGGCCTGGCCCATACTTGCAGCAGGCTTTGCCCAGGCAGGGCTTGCGGGTGCAGTTCTACCGCGGACAAGGTCAGCGCAATGGCAAAAACGCCATCGGAAAGCATCACCAGCCGGTCGAAATGGCGCTGGTGAACGTGATGTTCCTTCACGTGATGCGGTATCCCCGGATCCATATCGCTCCCCTCTGATCGGACCGGCATATTCTGCCGCATCCGGCGGCCGGACTATGCGGGATAGGCAGAATCCACCGAGGGAACGATGCTTGTGCGCTTCCCGTCTTGGCAATAGGCCGCAGAGAGGATCCGCATCAGCATGGTGACCCGCATCGACGCCACGTCCGTCGCTTCAATGCAAGAAAAAGCCCCGCTTGCGCGGGGCCTCATGGGTTCAGGCGGAAACCGCTTCCATACATCGGCGTTGGCGATAGGTGGTTTCCATCTCCCGGTAGAGGCCGGACCAGGGGTCGAGCACGTAGCCTTCCTGCGGCGCGAACGATACGCGACGAACGTCGTCGGGCGACTCGATCGCAAGAACATCATGGGCAACGTGGTCCATAAGCACTCCTCTGTCGTTCATGGCTGATGGTCAGGCTATCGATCCGGTCGTTGGCCGGAGGTTAAGAGCAGCGTTCGTTCCGTAAACAGCATCTTTATATGACGGCAGGCTGTCGCGACACCGCCGCATCCAGACCGCCCGTTGACTGTTTCGCCACGTTTCATGCAGGTGCGTGTGGCTAAGCTGTAGGCGCATACCGCTCCCGGCGCTCGCCAGCCGCCAGCGGCCCCACGCGCTATCAGGGGGCGAGGCTGCAGAGGCATCCGCTCATGATCGATGCGCTGAATCCAAATGTGCCTGCACTCGACGACGAGCAGCAGGCCGTCTTGCTGCGCCTTGCCGACCTGACCCGTCCGCTTTCCGATCCCGCCGAGATCCAGCAACAGGTGACCCGGTTGCTGGGCGAGCGCCTGGCAGCCGACCGCGTCTATTACTGCGAGATCGACCAGGCCAACAGCCAGGTGATCGTGGCACACGACTTCGTGCGGCCCGGCGTGCCGAGCATGGTCGGGCGCTATCCCCTCGCCGCTTTCGACTGGGTAGGCCCTTCGTTCCACATGGGCCAGCACATGGTGGTGGACAATACCTATACCTCACCGCTGATTCCGGACGACCAGCGCGCGGCCGTAGTCTCGATCTGCATCGGCGCGTTCATCGCCATTCCGTTGATCAAGGACAATCGGCTGGTCGCGGCGCTGTGTGTGACGGAACTGCAACCGCGTGCCTGGGCGCGTTGCGAAGTCGAACTGGTCGAAGAGGCTGCCGAACGCACCTGGGATGCCGTCCGCAGAGCCAAGGCCGAGGCCGCCCTGCATGACAGCGAGGAACGCTTCCGCCAGTTCGCCGACGCCTCCTCGAACGTACTGTGGATCCGTGACGCCAGGACGCTGGAGCTTGAATTCGTCAGTCCGGCATTCGAAGCCGTCTATGGCATGAAGTGCGACGCAGTGATGCATCCGGGCGATGTGCGCCGTTGGGCTACGCTGGTGGTTCCCGACGATCGCGATGCCGTGTTGGCACAGTGGGAAAAAGTGCGGAACGGCCAATCGGTGGTGCATGAATTCCGCATTATGCGGCCATCGGATGGCAGCTTCCGCTGGATTCGCAACAACGATTTCCCGCTGAAGGACGAGCATGGCCAGGTGCAACGCATCGCCGGCGTCGCGGCAGATATCAGCGAACTGAAGCAATCGGCCGAGCACCAGGCGATCCTGTTGGCCGAACTGCAGCATCGGGTACGCAACATCATGGCGATGATCCAGTCCCTGGTCGTGCGCACCGGGCGGCATGTGCAGGACATCGAGGAATACAGCAGCTTGCTTACCGGAAGGCTGATGGCGCTGGCGCGCACACAAACCTTGCTGACGCGCTCGGCGAACCGTGGCGTGGACATCGAAAGCATCGTGCGCGACGAATTGAGCGCGCAAGCCATGTTCGCCGGGCAGTACACAGTGGCGGGCGCTTCGCTGGTCATTCCGCCCAAGGCTGCCGAAGTGCTTACGCTGGCAGTGCACGAACTGACCACCAACTCGCTGAAATACGGCGCGCTGTCCTCCTTCGAGGGGCGCGTGACCGTGAAATGGGATGCGATCTATCGCGATGAAGAGCCATGGCTGAGCTTTCGCTGGCACGAAGAGGGCATCCCGAAACCAGCGGCCGGCATGGTCACCGGACCGCAGCGGCGCGGCTTCGGAACGGAACTGATCGAACGGCGCATTCCTTATGAGCTGGGCGGCAGCGGCGTCGTTGCCATCGAAGGCAGGCAGGCCCATTGCCGGATCGAATTTCCATTGAGGCAGGTCGCCAGCATTCTCAGCACCGACGCTCCCGCCCGCGCTACCATCTTTGGCGGCGCACTCGATATGGCGGGCGAAATGGACCTTTCCGGCGCCAGCGTGCTGGTGCTGGAAGATGATTTCTATCTTGCAGGCGATGCGGAGCGCGCACTGAAAAAGGCGGGCGCCGCCATCCTCGGCCCGTTCGCATCCGAGGCGGTCGCGTTGGACGAGATTGCCCGGGAGCCACTGAGTGCCGCGCTACTGGATATCAACCTCGGCAATGGCCCGACTTTCGAAGTGGCCCATGTGCTGCATACCAGCGGCGTGCCGTTCGTCTTCATCACCGGCTATGACGACGCCGCGATTCCGTCGGAGTTCTGTCGCATCGAGCGCTTGCGCAAGCCGGTCGACCTGAAGCAGATGGTTCGCACGCTGGTGACGGCATTATCCTGAGCTTGAAAATATGCGCCGCCCGCTTTCTTCACGCCTCCATCACGGCGCTGGCGATGAGCTAAACCATAGCGACCCGGCCAGCACAATTACCCACGCTTTATTTCCCCCCGCCTGGTGCTAAATTCGCCGCAACCCGTCAACACCTACCGCCATAGACTCAAGGGGAAATTCCAATGCAGATGTCATCTCGCCGTGCCGTTCTTGCCGCAGTGCTGGCCGTGTGCATGTCGGGGGCCGCTGTCGCCGGCAGCCCCGCTCCCTCCACCGGCCTCGGCCAGGCATGGCCCAACGCCATCGACGTCAGCGTCAATCCGGACTACCACGCTTACGTGTTCGTGCTCGGTGGCATGCAATACATCCAGATCAACGATTTGAACGGCAACGTGCTGGGCAGCGTGGGCACCGCTGGCGGCCAGTTCATCACCCTGCCCATGGGCAGGTTCGCGCAGTACGTCTCCACTCCGCAGCAGCCGGCATCGGCAAACAACAATGCCACCCCCACCGCCTCGCCTGCCCCGGTCTATGACGATGGCACGACGGTGATAACCGCGACGCCGATGAGCGATGCGAGTACGCAGCTGAAAGCGGCGATGTGCGTGCCGTCCATCTGCGATGCGCATGGATCTTGAGCAGCGTTCAACGTTTCCGGGAACAGTCCGCGAATGCTGGGCCTTTTACGGCTCCAGCATCAGGCAGCTGATACGGCGCCCTTCTGGCAATTCACGTTCGCTGACAAGCCCTTCGAACGTGGCTACCCGTGCCTGCAACGCCTTGATCCCCAGGCTGCTGGTGGAACGTGCAAGCCGTAGCATCAACTCGTCCCACTTCACTTGCGCTAGACGAGCAGGCTGCCGACCAAACGATACCCTGATGGCGACCCCGCGGCGTTCTCCGACTTCGCCACTGCGCACGTGCAAGACAATATCGCTGATGTCCCTGCGCTGGCATCCTTCCGCGATGGCTTCGCAGATCACGCGATAAATGACCATGTGCAAGGTCATCGAGAGCAGGCTGATCGGTCCACGCAAATCACACACATAACGGATACCCGCTTCATCCAGCGCGCGAGCCACGGCGCCCTCGCGCAGGGCGGCCGGCAAGCCTCGCTCACGCCACGTGACCGGATGCAGACCGTCTGCCAGGCGGTATATCTGATCTTGGGCCACCAACGCCACGCGCTGGTAACCGCCGTCGTCGATGGCTGGCTGCAAGTGGCGCAAGCGGCCGAGCATCATCGCATAACCACTTCGCACCGTTTCGCGGATTTGCTCGAGGGCTTGCGAAGTCGCCCGCAACTGCAGCTCTCCCAAGTGTAAATTGTTCCGGGCGAGATCGAGTGCAACGCATACATCCTTGCGCTCCTGCTCCGCCCGCCCGTTAAGTACACCGATGCGCGCACCCACCAATAGCATGGTCGAGATGGCGAAGGCGATAATCACTTCAGCCTGCACGGTATGGTGGTCGAAAGACGAAACGTAGTTGCTGGCGAATTTCTCCGGCATCAATGCCAGGTTAGCCAAACTGGCCAGCGTGCCGCCCCATGCCGCGCCTTGCCAACCATGCCGCAAAGCCAGCCAGACGACCGGCAGGAACAGGCAAATCTGCGCGGCACCGCGCGCATGGGATACAGTCAAACCAAGCCATATCAATAGTGCAAATACAGGTAGGACCAGGAAGATCCCTTCGAATACGAAACGGCTCTCCGCCGCCCTATGCAATAGATTTTTCCATCCATACTCGGCCGATGCCTGATACAGAGCCAGCGCAAGCGGTGCCACGGTCAAGATGCCAATGAAGTTGCCAAGCAACCACTGTGATGCCATTTGATGATAGGGATGAATGGAGAGATATCCATCTGGAAGTGCTTCAACGGAATAAAGCAGCAGGTTGTAAGCAGTGCTTGCCAGCGACACAGCAAGCGCGCAAGTCAACAACACGCCGACATGCACCTGCTTCTTTCGAGCTTCCAATAGCTGGTGCTGGCGGGCGAGCCAGACGAAGGAGCCGACATACGTCGTCGCCGGAATCAAGTTAAGCAGCCCCCACAGCACCCCGAACTGCGACCAACATTCGACGGTCAGGGGAACCAGCCAGATTTCTTCGCCCAGTATGAGCGCAGGCCAGTAGCGATAGGGAGTCAACGCCAAGGTGGCGACACGCACGCCACTGAATAGCAAATAGTGCGGGAAAATAACCTGGCGACACAGAAAAATGCCAAAGCCATAGACCATGGCAACAGCAGCGTGCTTGCACGCGCCCTTGGCGATCAGTCCCAGACTCTTCCGCATCGTCTCCCACTCCCCAGAAGGATATTCCCCTAACGCCGGAACAAAGATCTCGTCATTCCGGGTTGGCCGATGAAAACCGTAGTGAAACCCCGGGCCCTCGCCGCATTCGGCGCCATCTTACCTCGGTCCAGGCGCCATGAAGGGCGGGCATCCCAGGCTGTGCGGTAGGTCGTGAATCGGCCATCACATCGGGTATGCGATAAAGAGGACGTCGAATGCTCCGCGCAATCCGGAATACCCCTGTTCCTTGCCGAAGCCGACAAAGCCGCCGCCATGGCGGCTTTCTTTTTGGCCTGCGCCGCTTGACCTGCGCCGCGCCGGAACCTGCCCTGGCGACTGTCGTTCCCGACGAGCCGGACTGACCGCACCAGCTTGGCGTACCAGGCTGGTGCGGATGATTGGAGATGCATCACACTTCTGCGCCGCGGAAACGTTCATCGTAGCCGCCACAATTCATCGCCAGCATCGAACACAGGGGGGCCTAATGATCGAGCTGGAAATCCAGGCTCTCTCGTTGACACGAGAGGGTCTTGTCATCGACGTGGGCCGGTCCATTGTCGCCAGCGGATTTACCTTGCAGCGGCAACGTCTGGCGCAGGACGCCAACGGCATCTTGCTGACCATGGTCGTGCGCGGTCCGGCGCGCAAGCGCCGGGCTCTCGAAACTGCCCTGGACGCCAATGAGCGGCTGGTGAGTTTTGAGATCGCACCGTTCGAAGACGGGCCGCCCAAGCCGCATTTCGCGGCGGCGCGCACTTATGTACATCCGCTGGCCGCGCCCTTGCCTGCCGTGCCCAGCGCACCCGCGCCGGTGGCCATGCCATCGGCCGAAGCCACTCCTCCGGTTGCGGTCGATGCAAGCCGGTCCAAGCCGATCTTCCAGGCAGCGCCGGAAATGGAGGTGGAAGCGGAGCCCGAATTCATTTTCATACGCCCGCCCACGCCGGCTCCGGCGCCAGCGCCGAGCCCCGAACCGTTCGTCGAGCTGATGGCGCTTGGGCCGGATGTGGATGCCGTCGACCAGGCGCTAGCGCGGTTGGCCAGCGACTATCCGCAGGTCTTCCCGCGCCTGTTGACGCTGGACGGCTCCGTGGCGCCGGCGGCGCGCGAGGCATCCCTGCTGCTGGCCGGACAACGCACCGGCACCTGGGTATTCGGGCGCGACTATGCGTCCCAGGCAAAGCTCGGGCTAGACGAAGCGATCGGGCGTATCGGCGCGCCCGCGCTGCGTGCGCTGGCCGAGATCGACTACAGCGCAGGCCAGTTGCATATCCGCCACAGTCCGCTGTGCATCCACGACGGGCGTTCCGGTTGCGCTTTCTTCAACGGCTATCTGGAAGGCTTGCTCGCCCCGGTCGTCGCTTGCCGCAGCCTGTCGATCTTCAACGTCTGCTGCCGGAGCTACGGCGCAGACGAATGTGTGCTGGCGATTACGGAAGGCTGAGCTTCTTTACGCGCAATGCCTGTCCGCTTGGCAGGACAAGTTGCTTGCGGACATGCGCCGCGCCGGGAAGAGCAAGCTGCCTGGAGCGCCGGCCACGGCCCATCGGCATTCCGGATGCGGCAATGACCAACGTTGTCATCGCATACGGCGCACATTTCCACCGCATGCATGACTTATGGTGATTGATCGCATTCGCGCCGCGCACTAAACAGTCCGGATACCTGATGCGCGCGATGGAGAAAACGATGGACAAACAGTTTGTGCCCTGCATGCTGGCACTGGCGACGTTGAGCTGTGCAACGAGCCTGTGGGCGCAAACCGAACCGGTGCCGTTGCGCTGGAATGCCGATCGCCTGGGCAACCATCGCTATAGCGTGCAAGTGGACGCACCGGCGACGGCGGTTCGCGTCGTCCTGCCGTGGCGTCGGCGCGACGTCCATCCTGAGCAGGTCGCCGCGATCGTGATCGGTCCCGACGGTCAAGTGGTGAACAACGTCGTGCGCGTGCATATCGACCAGGCTGATGGCGAGCTGGCATTCGAGGCAAAGCAAACCGGCGTGTATGCCATTTACTACCAGCCATACGTGACCGGCGGCCACCCCAACTATCCGACTGTGACCTACCCGACGCCGGCGAATACCGCCGATGCGCAATGGCTGCGGCGCAGCGGCGCCGCCGATCCTGGCCGCGAACGGACGCTGCCCGAGGCACATGTGCTGGGTTACCAGGCGGTAGACGATTTCGATGCCTATACCGACATGGAGCGCACGGCGACACCGCAAGAACGGCAGGCCTTGCTCGCCGCACATCCCGGCGCGCCGTGGCTGCTGTTTCCCGAAACCCGCGAACATCCCGTGCGCATGTTCCAGCAGATTCCCGAACGCTGGGCGCAACGCGGTGCCGGCGGCACGTTCGCCGACAGCGCCTTGCGCGGCGAATACCTGAGCTTCCAGGTCGGCATATGGACAGCGCGCGCTGCCATCCACCATGTGCAGGTGAGCTTCGCCGACCTGCACGGCCCCGGTGGCGCCACGATTCCTTCTTCCGCCATGACCTGCTTCAATCTTGGCGGCATCGACTACGCTGGCCAACCGTTCACCACCCACGTGGATATCGCGCAGGATCGCGTACAGCCACTATGGATGGGCGTGGACATTCCCACCACTGCGAAACCTGGCGTCTACCACGGCGTGGTGACGATCGGCGCCGACGGCATACCCGCGCAACAGGTACCGCTGACCATTACCGTGGGGGCGGCGCAAGCCGTCGCGCACGGCGATGACGACCCTTTCAAGCTCACGCGCCTGCGCTGGCTCAATTCCACGCTGGCGCAGGACGACAGCCTGGTCAAGCCGTTTACCGCGATAACGGTACATGGCGCCACGCTGGGCCTGCTCGGGCGCGACCTGACGCTGGCCTCAAGCGGATTGCCCCGACAGATTGACAGCCGCTTCGACGAACGCATGACCGGCTTTGCGAACAAGCCGATGCCCTTGCTGGCTGCCCCCATGCAATTACTGGTGCAGGACGGCAGCGGCACCCATGCCTTGCACGCACCGGAAACACCGAGCGTGCATAGCGACGGTCCGGCTAAAGTGCATTGGCAGGTGGACGGTCGCGCCGGCCCGCTGCATGCCGCCGTCGACGCCAGCCTGGAAGCGGACGGCACGCTGACCTATTCGATCGCGCTCACCGCGACGCAGCCAACCTCGCTCGACGACATTCGCCTGGAAATCCCGCTGCGCGACAGCGTGGCGCAATACGAACTCGGCCTGGGACGCACCGGTGACCATGCACCGGCGGATTTCAACTGGCGATGGAACGTCGAGAACAATCAGGATGGCGCGTGGATTGGCGCCGTGAACGGCGGCCTGGAATTCCACCTGCGCGACGAACATTATCGCCGCCCGCTCAATACCAATTTCTATCACCAGCAACCGCTGGTCATGCCCAGCTCATGGGATAACGACGGCCACGGCGGCGTGACGTTCAAGCGCGACGACGCGCGCTACCTGGTCCAGGCATTCAGCGGCCCGCGCCGCATGCAGGCGGGACAAACGCTGCATTACGACATGGTCATGCGCGTCACCCCGTTCAAGACCATCAAGCCGGCCGAGCATTTCGCCGAACGCTATTTCCATGCCTACGGCGACCTGGATGCGATCAAGGCGCAGGGAGCGAACGTGGTGAACATCCACCATGCCACGCCGATCAACCCATGGATCAACTACCCTTTCCTCGAACCGGCGAAAATGCGCGCCTACGTCGATGCCGCTCACCAGCGCGGCATGCAGGTGAAGATTTACGACACCATCCGCGAGCTATCCGACCGCGCGCCGGAACTGCCCATGCTCGAAAGCCTGGGACACGAGATCATCAGTGGCGGCAAGGGCGGCGGTTTCTCCTGGCTGCAGGAGCATCTCGACGGCGACTACATCGCCGCCTGGCACGTACCGGAGAACCGCGATGCCGCGGTGATCGATGCCGGCCAAAGCCGCTGGCACAACTATTACGTCGAAGGCCTGGATTGGCTCGCACGCAACATCGGCATCGACGGCCTCTACCTCGACGACGTGGCCTATGACCGCACCACCATGAAGCGCGTGCGCAAGGTATTGCAGGCACGCCGGCCGCATCCCTTGATCGACCTGCATTCGGCCAATCAATTCAACCCGCGCGACGGTTACATCAACAGCACGCTGCTTTACATGGAACTGTTTCCGTACATCGACCACCTGTGGTTCGGCGAGGAATTCGATTACCAGCACACCTCCCCCGCCTACTGGCTCACCGAGATTTCCGGCATTCCCTATGGCTTGATGGGCGAGATGCTGCAAGGTGGCGGCAATCCGTGGCGCGGCATGGTTTTCGGCATGACCAACCGCCTGCCGTGGACCGGTGGCGATCCGCGCGAACTGTGGAAGCAATGGGATGCTTTCGGCATCGAGCAGGCCGACATGATCGGCTGGTGGGTCCACGATACCCCGGTCAAAACCGGTCGCGACGACGTACTCGCCACCAGCTACGTGCGGCACGGCAAGACACTGATCGCGCTTGCCTCCTGGGCGCCGGCGAAGACCCAGCTGCGCTTGCATATCGATTGGAACGCACTTGGCATCCAGCCCCGCGCGGCGACACTGCGCGCACCGGCCATCGCCGGATTCCAGCCAGCGGCAGTGTTCAAGCCGGATGACGCGATTCCAGTCGAGCCAGGCAAGGGATGGCTGTTGATCCTGCAATGAAGGAGACCCGGCCTGCCATCGGGCTCGCATGGTGGTCATGGCGGTGGCGATGCCGCCAGCGGCCATGGCATCCGGCAACTTTCTACTCGCATCCCTTCGCACGCTTGCTGCACCGGTTGCCATGGCATTCGGGAGGCCGCGCCGCGAGACTTGAACAATATGAGGATATCCTCATATATTCGGCGACATAGTCGAGACAGACCCGGCTCGGCCTCAAGGCGAATCATGACCTCAGAAAAACCAGGCGACGCTGTCCATGCCACGGCGCGCGCTGCCGCAACCATGCCGGCACGACCCAACCTGATCCTCGGCATCTGTTGCATGAGCCTGCTGCTGGTCGGCATGGATGTCACCATTGTCAACGTAGCGCTTCCTTCCATCCAGCACGATCTGCGCGCGCCGCTTTCGGATCTGCAATGGGTGATGGATGCCTACACCATCGTGATCGCAAGCTTGCTGATGCTGGCCGGCTCGATGGCCGACCGGTTCGGCAGGCGCCGCACGTTCCAGCTGGGCATGGTGCTGTTCTCGCTGGGATCGCTGCTGTGCAGTGTGGCATCCAGCATCGAGGTGCTGATCATCTCCCGCGCGCTGCAAGGCATCGGCGCATCGATGCTCAATCCGGTCGCGCTGTCCATCATTACCAATACCTTCATCGAACCCAAGGCGCGCGCGCGCGCCATCGGCGTGTGGGGCGCCGTCGCGGGCATATCGATGGCGGTGGGCCCCCTGATCGGCGGCGTGCTGACGCAAACCCTGGGCTGGCGTTACGTCTTTCTGATCAACCTGCCGATCAGCGTGGCGGCGGTGATACTGACCGCGCGATTCGTGCCCGAATCGAAAGCCGCACGCGCACGGGCCCTTGATCCGATCGGGCAATTGCTGGTGTTTATCGCGCTCGCCTGCCTGATGTCGGCGATCATCGAAGGGCCGCGCATCGGCTGGACGTCCGGGCTGGCGGTGAGCCTGTTCGCCGCGACCGCCGCGTCGGTAGCAGCATTGCTGATATACGAACCGCGCCTGGCGGAGCCGCTGCTCGATCTGCATTTCTTCCGAAGCGTGCCCTTCAGCAGCGCCACCTTGATCGCGATCTGCGCTTTTGCCGCGTTCTCGGGTTTTTTGTTTCTCAACACGCTGTATCTGCAACAAGTGCGCGGCCTGTCGGCGTTCGAAACCGGCCTTTGCACCTTGCCGATGGCGCTGATGGCCATGCTATGCGGGCCGTTCTCCGGGCACCTGGTAGGTCACCACGGCACACGCCCTTCCCTGCTGATCGCGGGAACGGGATTCCTGGTGAGCGCGCTGATGTTGACGAATCTGGACGGCAACAGCGCGATGAGCATGCTGCTGCTCGCCTACGCCATTTTCGGCATCGGCCTTGGCACGGTAAACCCCGCCATCGCCAATACCGCCGTCTCCGGCATGCCCAAATCGCAGGCAGGCGTGGCGGCGGCCATCGCCTCCACCAGCCGCCAGATCGGCGCCGCGCTAGGCGTCGCCATCGCCGGAACGGTGGTGAATAGCAGCCGCGCCAGCGGCATGGCGTTCACGCGCGCCACGCATCCCATCTGGTGGCTGGCCGCAGGATGCGGAGCCATCATCATCCTGCTCGGATTCGTGACTCACACCGCCTGGGCACGCGCGAGCACGCATCGCGTGGAAGCGTCGCTGTTACGTGCCGAGGGTTAGGAGTTAAGCCGGGGCTGCATTTTCCGGGTTGGCGCTGCGTCGAAGCTCATCGCGAAGATCTAGCGCATGCCCCCAGGCCGTCATTCCCGCAAAAGCGGAAATGACGGCACCGGGCCATGGAACGCGCACGAAAACGCGGGGCATCTTGGACGCAACACCGTTACTCGTCCTTCTTGACGTTAACGGTATGCATGGGACGGCACTGGCCGCTGTCGCAATCGATCAACACGCCATAGCTGCCGCAAGATGCTATGAACGTTGTCGCGCTATGGGCTTGAACCGCTCCGCAACCCAATTGGATTGCGACGGATTGGGCAAGCGGCGTGGTCGCCGTGTCAGCAACGAAGCCCTGCGGAGCGGTTGCAGTCGCAACCGTCGAACCCGTGGCAACCGCGGCCGACGAGGCGGAAGGCGCAGGCGATGGCATCACTGTCGCCGGCGTCGCTTCGGCAACAGGCGTGGGCTTTGGCGCCATCGGTTCGGTTGCGGAAACATCGCCGGGAGCAGAAGCCTGCGAAGACGCGGAAGCTACCGGCGCCAGCCCGGCCGAAGGGGCGGCAAGCGTGTTCGCTGCCGTCTCGGAGATATGGGAACCGTCAAGGCCCCGCAGCCGGCGTGTCACTTCGGCGCGATAGGCATCCAGCCCCTGATCGACGACTTTTATCCAGGCGTCATCGGTCGCCGCCTGGCGCTTGTCTTCAACGTGGGTGCTTACCACCACCGGCGCCCCTGCGCCATGGAAGATCAGATCGGTCGCAATATTGTCATTAAGCGTGATCGCCCAGAAGCCCGGATCGAACCAAGCCCAGAACTTGGTGATGCGGACATCCACCACGAGCGGCGCAGGACCCGCGTCCCCAACACTCTTTACCTGGTAGCCCGCTTGCTGGAACGCCGCCATGAGGTTTTCCCGAATGACACTTTCAACGGTTTGTCCCGGCTGCAACAACACATCGCCCAGCGCCTTGCCATAGGTATTGCGCTTGCGGGCAACGGCCCGCGCCTTTACGTCATCGGTCGCCTTGCCTACGCCACCGAAACCCAGGGACGGCGTGCTCGGTTCGTCCGGCGCGTCCTCGAACACACGATCGTCGGTGATCTTGCCGATCACGACCACCTGCTGTGCGGACGTAGCCGTCGTCGCTGGCGCGACAATCGCCGGACTTTGAAGATTGATCTCGCTACGCGATGTGGCGCATCCAGCCAACAGCACGCAAGAACACAAAAGAACCGGCCTCAAATATCCTTGGATAAACAGATTGCCCTTGTTTATCACGACTTGCGGCGCCGCCGATTTGCGCGGCTTTACACCCGAAGCAATCCCGCCAAAGCAAAAATGGTGGGTAGCCGCCATGTCGTGGATGACCACCCCGTCTTATTCGAATTCCCCATGAAACACTCCTTTTCGAATGACTGCCGGCCGATGCCGGCGATAAAACCAAACATGGACGGAGCCACGCCTTCATCCCGCGTCAATTGTTGTGACGCTCATCGAGAGAACGGCAGCCGCGCGCCACTCATGCACGCAACCCATGGCAATGCCCCGCTACTCTTTAAACGGCATGACGGTTGCGTAATGAAACAGGAATGTTTTTCCGTCGCGCCAAACTTGCGCGAATCTGACATTCCGAGCGACGCCGGCAGAATGCGTTGCCAACGTGCCGACGCACCGCGCCATGAATGCCCTCTTCAGCCCCCTGATTCGGTCATGACCCCTGCGCGAATCGTGAAGGGCGAAACGATTCGGGTCAAGGCGCTTTCCGCACTTCGATGCCGCCTTGATCGGCCGGTAGTAAATCGTTCGACGTGCCCTCCCGAACCAACGGCAAAGCTCGAACCTGGACACCACCACGCCTTGTGCGGCCCTTGCTGATCGTGACCATCAGATCTCGCCTTCACCAACATCAAACCCATAGCGACTTCAGCAACCGCTGGCCATCCTTTTTCCACGACGATCGCGGCCTGTCCGTGGGCGCCTGCTCGATCGACTGGGAATTGATGCGGTCTATGGCCCTGCCGAGGTCAAGCCATATTTGGCGGCATGTGCGGCAATGTTCGGATTAATGGCGCGGGCGGCGGCCAGATCGGCGTTGCCGGCATCGGCCTGGCCGCTGCGAATTTCCGCCAAGCCAAGGCCATAGCGCGACCACGCCGAACGCGGCATTTGCGCGACGGCCTGCTGGTAGGCTTTGATCGAATCGGAATAATGTCCCAGCCGCAACTGCACCAGGCCAAGGCTGTCGAGGTAGGCCGGGTTTTCACCATCGCGCTTGATCGCCTTGCGGCAGTCATGCAACGCATCGTCGAGCATCTGGTTGGTCAAGCCGCGTGCCCAGCAGCGCTCGTTGAGCGCCGAACCAAGCGTGGCGTCATTGTCATGCAGGCGAATCCAATCATCGAGCAACGGCAGCGCCGCCGCCGGTTGATCGAGTTCGATATACATCGTGGCGATCGAACGGGCCTGCGGAGATCCGGCAGGCGCCAATGTACTCGCCGCAGTTATGTCGGCCGCCGCGCCCGTGCGGTCTTTGTGCATGACATGAAGCCTTGCGCGCAGCAGCAACGCTTCGAGGTTCTTCGGATCCAGGCCCAAGGACTTGTCCAGGTCGGTAAGCGCCGCGTCGGACTGTTTGTCCGCCCACAGTGCCTTCGCGCGGGCAACATAGTAATCGGCTTGCTCGGGCGCCAAACGAATCGCCTCGTTCAAATCGGCTATGGCAGCCTTCGGTTCACCGCGAGATAGCGAGGCTTCGCCACGCAGCGCGTAATCGGGCGCGGTCTTGGGTGCCGTGCCGTCGTTGTCGGCAGCAGCGCCGGCGCCGGGTTTGTCGCTATCGCCGGTCGCTCTGGCAAAGGCAAACACGCGGCCACCGTTATAGGTGAAATAAGCTTTTCGCTGGCTGTTGGCGATGAACATATGGTGGGCGAGGATGTAATCCAGGCCAAGCAACATGTCGGTCCTGCCGTCGCCAAGCGTTCCGTCGATGACCTGCACCTGGCTGTGCTGGATGGTTTCCGTGCCGACTGTAAATGAATCGATGGGCACGATCCATGCCCTGACCAACTTGGCGCCAAAGCCAAAACTGGTGAAGCTCCGCTTTACGTCCAGCGCATCGAGGTCGATGCCGGCGCGTTCAGCGGCGTGGCGGGTCAGCAAGGTAGCATAGGCTCCCGAGTCGAGCAGCGCCCGCATCTGCTTGCCGTTTACCGTCACCTTGATAAAAGTACGTCGATCGCTTTGCCTGTCGGATGGATCGAGATCGGCCATGAAGTAATTTCTACCCGTGGACCAATACGCAAGCGCCCGCTTGTCGCAGCCCTCCACCTGGAACAGCGTCAATTTGCCATGCGCCATGTCGATTTCCAGATCGGCCAAATCAAGCAGGTTGGCGCCCAGCAATCCATAGCCCGCGTCGGTACCGCCGACCAGGAAATCGATGTTCTTGAGTGTCGTGCCAAGGATGCCGAATTCCTTCACGCGCGTGTACTGGACGTCCGCAGTACCTCCGATACCGCTAATGCGAAAACCGAATGGCATGGCTCGCAGCCTGAGTCCCAGCGACGACGCGGCGGCATTCGACATGATGTTGAAGAAAGCCCCTGTATCGAGGGCGAAGCGTGTATCGCTCCCGTTGATCTTCACCATGGTCGTGGCGCGCCCGCCGTCCATGTCCACGGGCAGGGTGCCATAACGTTCCAGTTGGCAGCTGTCGGCCCAGGCCTGGCTTGCAAGCAAAAGGCCGATGCCCAGGCAGCACAAACGCAACATCTTCATCGCCCATGCATCTGCGATGGCTCGTATGGCACAGATCATAGCTTCCCCTGAAAAATACCCTGCCGGTCGCAGCTTGCCTGAGGTCCGCCATGTCTCAAAAGCGGAAATCGACTTAACTGCCTCTATCCTAATTTATCCAGATCGCACGAGGGGGCCGATGATCGAACGCCCGGCCCGCTGTCCTGCACGGGCTTCAGCAAGATCTGGCTGCCGATGAATCATAGGTCCATGCCTGGCCAATTTCAGCAACGGCAAGCCTCCTGCTGATCACCGGGTCACCGATCGCAAGTTGCTACGGCAACTGACTTGTCCTTGTCTCAAATTCGTCACGTGTTGCTGCTCCCATGGCCGCTTTAAACGCACAGGAGGGCAAGGCCATGGTAGTGAAGACGAAGAAACTTATCGCCGCGTCAATCGTCGCTATGGGCATCTGCGCAGGTGTGCACGCGCAAACCTCGCGCCCAGCCTGGGTCGTCAACGACGTCTATACCTACAACGAGCCCTATGCGGCGACGGATAGCGCCGATCTGGCGACGAAGATGCAACTGATGAGTACCAGCGCGTTCTATTTTTTCCGCGGCACTGCCGACATCTTCTATCAAGACATGAATACCTGGCCGGCATCCAACTATATAAGCGCCGAGACCGGCCTTACCTGGCTTCCCGGCGATGCCCACCTGGATAACTTCGGTGCGATGCAGGACAGCGCCGGCAATTATGTTTTTGCATCGAATGATTTCGACGAGGCGCATCTTGGTCAATACGTATGGGATTTAAGGCGCGCGGCGGTGAGCATTGTGCTTGCCGGCCAGGAAAATGGCCTGTCGACCAGCCAGATCACCAAGGCGATTGATACCTTCGTCGCCGCTTACGTCTCGCAGATGAATGGCTTTGCGCAGAACAATGGACAAGCAACGTTCCAGCTCACCACCAGCAATACCAGCGGTGTCGTCAAGGACCTGATCCAGGATTCGGAAGGCGACTCCCAGTCAAGCTTCCTGTCCAAGTACACGAGCACCAAGAATAGTGTGCGCAGCTTCCAGACCACGTCGGATCTGGTGGCGGTGAACAGCGCCACCTATACGGCCATCGCCAACGCAGTTGCGAACTATATACAGACACTCCCGTCCACCACCAAGAACGGTGCCAGCTACTACAGCGTCGAAGATATTCGCCAAAAGCTCGGTTCAGGCTGCGGCAGTCTGGGCAAGCTGCGTTACTGGGTACTGATCGAGGGCCCGGGCACGTCCGACAAGGACGATGTAATACTTGAACTGAAACAGGAAGCCACCAGCAACGTAGCGCTCGCTTCGCCGGGCAGCATGCCGGCCACCGACTACGGTTCCCATGAAGGCGAACGTGTCGCGATAAGCCAGCTTGGCATGCTTGAGAATCCCGACCCGCTGGCGGGCTGGACCACGATCAACAACGTGCCGTACTACGTTCATCAGAAATCTCCTTACGAGGAAGACTTCGACTACACCCAACTCACCAGCAGCTCAAAATTCGACACCGCCATGACCTATTTCGGCCAGGCATTGGCGAGCGCGCATGCGCGCGCCGACCAGGCTTACGACGCAGCGATCGTTCCTTACGATACCCCCATGCAAATCAGTGCCGTGGCCAACAGCAGCGGTTTGCAAACGGAGATCTCGAGCTTCGCCTTCAGCTATGCCCAGCAGGTAAACCTTGATTGGCAGGCATTCGTGGCTGCGTATAACGCGGGTACTCCGCTTTATTGATCCAGGCGTTTTCGGCTCAAACGCATGGCCTGGGCGAACCTCGCCCAGGCCATGCCTGCGCCACATGCCGATAGCGCACTCGCCTCCCTTGCCGGCGCCGGCCAGGCCCTGCAGTCCCTGGCGCGGAACGTGGTAGCAAGAAATCGACAGCTGGAGAGTGTTCCTATGCCAGACGCTCAGTCGACCTGTTTGCGAAGCCAGCTGCGGAACGCCTGCCGCGGGTTGAAGCAAACGTCCCTCAGGCATCCGCCTTGCCGACACGCGCCATCAGTTGCTCAAGATGGGAGAGGAATAGCTGGAGAATCGGTGACCGATTCGATGCGCTGTAGCCCACGACCAGGTCGATCGTGGGGGCGTCGTCCGCCAGCGGACGACTGACCACCGACCATGGCATGAGAGGCTCTACATAAGACGGTATGAGCGCGATACCGCGCGTGGACGCCACCAGGGACATGACCATCGCGGGATTGTCCACCAGCTGGGTGGGCGTGATCTGGACTCCTGCACGTTCGAGGTATTGGTCGATGACCGAACGCAGCACCTTCGCCTTGTTCGCCATGGCGATATAAGGCAGGCCGATGAGATCCTTGGCACGCACGGCGGTGCGCGTCGCTAGTGGATGATCGCTAGGCATCAGGGCCACCAGCGGTTCTTGCCGGACACGCTGGTAGATCAGGTCCACATCCGGTTCGGCACGCATGAAGGCAACGTCCAGCCGGCCGCGCGCCACCGCTTCGCCAAGGTCGGGCGAATAATCGCTGGATACCGTTACATCGATATTCGGCAGTTCCGCGCGAAGCACGTGCATGGCCTCTGGCAGCCATGTCATTTCCTGACCGGTCAGAAATCCCATGCTGAAACGCTGCTTGGCGGGTTGCGCGGCACGTCGGGCGGCCTCCATCGCGGCCTCCACCTGATTGAGCGCCAGCCGCGCGTGATCCAGAAAGGCCTTGCCGGCATCCGTCAGCGTGACACCGCGCGCACTTCGGCTGAGCAATGGCGTGCCGACCTGGTCTTCGAGGTCCTTGATCTGGCGACTCAACGACGGCTGCGAGGTGTAGAGCTTTTTTTCGGCGGCCACCGTAAGGCTGCCCGTCTCGGCGATGGCAACGAAATACCGAAGATGGCGAAGCTCCACGACGCCCCCACTCGCCCATGCCTCCCGGGCATGGGGCGGAGCTTACAAAGTCTTATTCAAAAGCGCCAGACAAGCTTAAATTTCGCGTCACCAAGCAACAAACGGCCCCAGGCCATACCTGGAAGGCCTTTCCAGGAGAGCTCGAGCATGAATCAGCAAGTGCACGTCCCCGCCCGTACCATCAAGCAACCGGGGCCGGATCATCCCATCGCCATCGTGCAGCATTCCCGCCGGGTCGTGGTCACCGTCGCAGGCCGGGTAGTTGCGGATACGCGGCGCGCCTTGACACTCCGCGAGGCCAGCTATCCGGCTGTCCAATACATCCCGCGTGATGATGTCGACATGTCCCTGCTCATTCGCTCCGATCGCAGCACGTACTGTCCGTACAAAGGCGAATGCAACTACTACAGCATCCCGTCCGGTGGCGAGCAATCGCTCCATGCGGTATGGACCTACGAAGATCCCTATCCCGCCGTCGCCGCCATCAAGAACCACGTCGCGTTCTATCCAGACCGCGTCGATGCGATCGAAGAGATCGCGTAAAGCCACTCCTCCACAACCGGACTTTTCGCTATGACCAATCTCACTGGCAAGACCGCCCTGGTAACCGGGGCTTCCCGCGGTATCGGCCGTGCCGCGGCTCTCGCCCTCGCCAAGGCGGGCGCGCAGGTGATCGTCCACTATGGCAACGCGCAGAAGGAAGCCGATGCCGTCGTAAAGGAAATCATTGCCGCCGGTGGCCGCGCGCAAAAGGTAGCGGCTGACTTGGGCAAGCCCCACGGCGCGCACGAACTGGCCAGACAGGTTCGCGACATTGTCGGCGATCGGCTGGACATTCTCATCGCCAACGCCGGCATCTCCAAAGCGGCATCGATCGAAGAACTCACCGTCGACGACTTCGATCAGCTGTTCGCCGTGAATGTCCGCGCGCCCTACTTCCTGGTGCAGCAGCTGCTGCCGACCCTGTGCAAGGGCAGCACGATCATTTTCACTTCATCACTGGTGGCACGCGCCGTGGCCGGCTCGCTCTCTGCCTACGCGGCAACCAAGGGCGCCGTCGACACGCTGGTGAAGCATTTTGCCGCCGCCCTGGGCGAGCGCGGCATTCGCGTCAATGCGGTAGCCCCGGGCGTGGTCGATACCGACATGTCCAATTTCACCAAGACCGAAGAAGGTCGCGACCGCGCCTTGTCCATGCAGGCACTCAAGCGCCTCGCGACGCCCGAGGATATTGCCGACGCCATGGTGTTTCTTGCCTCCGACAAGGCGCGCTGGATGACCGGCGAGACCATGCGGGTCGACGGCGGCTCCAAGCTTTGATTCTCGCCACTGGCACCCTTGCGCACGCATCAGTCGGCAAACGAAGCAACCCATAGTTCACGAACGTTTGAATGTTCCCAGTTGGACGAACCCCTTTCATCTACCCAGAAACCCAAGGAAATCCCATGTCCAAGTTAGCCCGGAAAGTTGCCCTGGTTACCGGTGGTTCGCGTGGCATCGGCGCGGCGATCGCCAAGCGCCTGGCCGCCGATGGCGCGAGCGTCGCCATCACTTACGCGAAAGACGCCACCATGGCATCGGCCGTCGTCCAGGCGATTGAAGCCAAGGGCGGAAAAGCGCTGGCGATTCAGGCAGACGCTGCCAACGTCGACGCCGTGAAGAACGCCGTGGAAAAAGCGGTAGCCGCCTTCGGCCAGCTCGACGTGCTGGTGAACAATGCCGGCACCGCCATCCCCAAACCGTTCGAAGAAACCACGCTCGACGAGTTGAATCGTGTCATCGACATCAACGTTCGCGGTGTCTTCGTAACGACGCAGGCAGCGTTGAAGCACATGAATGACAATGGCCGCATCATCATGATCGGTTCGTCCGTGGGCGAACGAGTGCTTACGCCCGGCCTCGTGCCGTACTCGGCGACGAAAGGCGCGGTAAAGATGTTTACCCAGGGCTTGTCCAGGGAAGTGGGAAGCCGCGGCATCACCGTCAACAACGTGCAGCCCGGCCCGATCGATACGGATTTGAATCCCGCCGCAGGCGATTGGGCGGTACCGCAAAAGGCGGCCACTGCGCTCAACCGCTATGGCCGGGTGGATGAAGTGGCCGCGCTGGTGGCGTTCGTCGCCAGCCCCGAGGCTTCCTACATCACCGGGGCGAATCTGACGGTCGACGGCGGCACCAATGCCTGAGCGCAGGCTCATGCGTCTTTGGATCTGAACCTGCTTGAGAATCGGCAAGCCGCCGATGCCGCTCTCAAGCAGGACGGCCGGCACAAAACCAACCAGACAAAAAGACCAAGGCTGAAAAACTCATTGGCGACTTTCCTCCGCCCCACCACAGAACGAGCTTATGATGCTCCTCGATCGAGATCATGCGGACAGGCAGCCTTACGCTAGGCGTGATCGATCAATGTGGTAAGCGCCATGTGCGTCAACGCTAAATCGGGGAGTGCGTCAGCGCTGCGACCGAAACCGCCATTGCCCGTTTGGCAGCTCAATATAAAAGCGGTAGCTGCTTGCGCATACGGAACGGGCATGTCCATGCGAGAACAACTAATCACACCCGCACACGTGGTTTCCAAATTCGGGGAAAGCGCACCTGCCGTAAGTCGAAAGCCAAAATTGGGCTCGGCCATGACTCGCACGAAATCCATCGTGCGAGACGCGATCGGGCGATTGCAGAGCTTCAACACGCCAATAGCCGCTTCCGTGTCTAGCACGTTGGGCGGCGTGCCATAACCGCCTTTCTCGCCTTCGCAGTTCAGCAGTGCCTGGATTATCTCATCCACCTCGAAAGGCATTTCGAAGTGCTGCTTCAACCAAAGGGTGCAACGCAATCGCTGCAGGCTCAAGGTAAGCGACGCATGGACAGCCGGATCGTGCCGGCGGATCTGCAACGAGCCAATTGCCCACCGTACGTCTGCGGCCATGGGATCGGCCACTCCTAGCACGCCGAGCGCCCGTACCCGGTAATACAGCGCAAAGGGTTGAGGTTCGACGGGCTGGGCGATGACAAAGGCTGCGTGACTATCGCCCTGCCATGGAACAGCACCCAAAGTACTCAGCGCGGCGAGGCCATGCCATGTATCGGCCAAGCTTGGTTCTTCCAGGTAGTAGCCGCGATAGAAGCAAAAGCCGCCATTTGGCGATTGCTTCTCAAGCACATAGGCCTGCGCTCGCGCTAACGCACTGGCGACCGCTTCGTCTGGGACTCTCATAGAAGCGGCCGGCATCATAAATTAGCCCCGCCGAATGGGACTGCCGTAGAAATAAAGAGGGATGCAACGAACCGGCGCTCGAGCATGGACATGAAATCACTCCTGGCTATAGGGCAACAAAGAAGCCAACAGGAGTCATTAGCCCAACGGGCGGTTCAGGTGAACTCCATCACCTGCGCCATAACGTAGCACGCCCGCGCATGGCAGGAAACCGGTCTATTCCTCTCGCGGGCATTCGTTACCCGCCGTGGAAATTCCGCCCCGAACAGAGGCCAGCGGCCTGGCAAGCGCAGCGCTTTGATCTTTTCGCGACAGGCACAAGCCAGTACACCCGCGGGCAGTCCTCGATGAGGCAGCGGCCAATCCGGATACAACGCCCAGTGAGGGATCGCCAGCGACAACAGCGACACCAGGAAAGCTGGCGCGCACACTTTCCTGCAGCAGTGGCGAGCGAGAGCTGCCGCCGGTCAAGAAAATACTGCGTGGCATCTCCACCATCCCATCCCTTGCTTGCGCAAGGAGTCGCCGCAAACGCTGCAGAAAGTCTTCCGCAGCCAACAAAAGATCAGGCTGTCCGACTTCTATGGTCAGGCCTTTCTCAATAAATGCGAGATCCACACCTGCGCGCGCCTGGGCGCCAAGCTCAATCTTGATGCGCTCAGCCAGTCGATTGAGGCGCGTGGTGGCACCTAGTTGCTGGAGCGAGCGTAATCGCGAACCGAACGGTTCGTCCACCAGGCGGTAGTTTTGGCGTCGGAATTCACGCTGCTTGGGAAGAATATGGACGCTGGCAGCTTCAACGAAGTGATGCACGGGAACCGGTGACACATCCTTACCCAAATGCGGCATGAAACTGTGGAGGCTGACGCCTATATCCAAGTCCGTTCCACCCTTGGGCAAGCCCCAACTGTGGTGAATGACAGGCTCCAAACCACCACCAAGCTCGGCATAAGCGACGTCCGTCGTGCCACCACCGATGTCGACAATTAATGCAAGCTGCCGCTCCGGCAAGCTCATGTGATAGTGCATGGCTGCGGCAGCCGGTTCTTCCAGGAACGACACTTCGTCAAAACCAGCAATCGTTGCCGCTTCGCGTAACAGTTCCAACGCCTGCTCGCCTCCGGCCGGCCCCATGGAACTTCGAAACTCCACGGGACGCCCGATGACCGCGCCACGCACGGGCACGCCCAATTGGCGCGTAGCGGTGAGACGGATATGCTCGAGAATATGCGCGGCAATGCTGACGATGATCCGACGCACCGGCGGGTCGAGCCGGTAGCCAAGCATCGATTTTGGCGACTCGATCAAGTGCCCGGTGCCTTCCACCAAATACGCCTCGACCGCATCTTCACCGAACAGCGCATCCTGAAAACTGGCAATCGATGCGGCGGCTACGCGCGTCTGCTCCTCCATCCATTGACGACGCACCACGCGAATCGCATCACGGCAACGTTGCGCCTCTGAGACCTGCGGATGTTCGCGGCGCATGCTTAGGAGAAGCGTGTCCACTTGTGCTTCGAGCGCCGGGGTCAACCTGAAATCATCCGGATTCGGCACCACTTCGGGAAAGAAAACGGCAGTACGGAATTGATAGGCATCGCCGAACTGAATGAGCGTCAATTCCCCGTTGACCATGGCGGCGGCAGCGGAGTAGCTAGTTCCGAAATCGATTCCGATACGCATGAAGACACCCAGATCTAAAAAAAAGCCGAATGCAGCCGCGCATTATGACATCCTGACGCCCGAGCCCGAATACCGCTTTCCTAGAAAGCTTGCTGCGGCCAGGCAGGCCGCGTTATCGTGTAGCAAGGGAGATGGCATTCCTCCCCGCACCACGAACCGCCCCCTCGGCTGATGATGCCTACCGACCGCGTCTCTCGTGTGTCGGCCATGTATGGGTGGCTGGCATACGGAACGCCGATCGACAGGCATCGATCACCGTGGCGTCGCCGTTTCTTGCGGACTGACCCAAGGCGCGCTGCCTTGCCTGGTGCGCCACCAGGCCGATCGATGGGCCATGGCGTCTTTTTGCGGTTCATGCATGTCTTCTCCCCCGTCAGCTTCCGCCATCTGGCATACCTATCGCCGACTGCTCCGGTATAGCGCCGCGCATGGCCGTATGGCTGCCGTGGCAGTTTTTGCCATGATCGTCGACGCATCCTGTATGACACTGTTTGCCAAACTGATCAGACCATTGCTGGACCGCCTGTTCATCGACAAGAATCCGTCGATGATCTTCTGGATGCCGATATGGATTATCGGCATTTTCGTCTTGCGCAGCTTTGCGTCGTTTGCGAGTGATTACGCCATGGCTTACGTCGGACGCGGCGTGGTCTATGCGATGCGCAATGACGTTTTCAGAGCCTATCTGTATACGCGCGTGGATGTCTGTACTGCCGAGGGCAATGGCATGCAGATCGCGCGCATCACGTACACTTGCGAACAAGTAGCGCAGGCAGCAACTGACGCGGTGAAAACCGTCTTGATTGACGGCATGACTACGATCGGTCTCGTCGCCGTCATGATCTATTACAGCCCGGAACTCGCACTGGCGCTATTAGTCATGGTTCCCAGCATTGCGTTAATCGCCACACGGGTGAGCCTCTCCTATCGCAAGATCAGCCAGCGCCTTCAAATTGCCATGGGGGGCGTCACGGCCATCGTGTCCAGCGCGGTGACCAGTTTCCGCGAAATCAAAACCTATGGCGCTCAGTCCTACGAAAAAAAAAGGTTTTATGAGATCAGCGAGCGAACACAGCGGCTCAATCTCAAGGTGATCGCTACCAACGCGCTTGCGACATCGCTCGTGCAATGCGTAGCGGCTTGTGCATTGGCGCTATTGATCTTTCTTGCCACGCAGCCCGCACTCCTCGACTCTGTGACACCCGGCACTTTTTTCGCGGTATTGATGGCCATGGGCGGCATTCTGCCATCGCTTAAGCACCTGACCGGCGTGCAGTCGAACGTTCAACGCGGTGTGGTGGCTGCCGAAGACTTATTCGCGGCGATAGATGTTCCCGCGGAGCCCGATCATGGTAAGCAAGTCGCCCGCAAAGTTCGTGGCGAACTGCATTTCAAGCATGTGCAATTTACTTACCCCAATGTCCCCATGGCTGCCTTGAGCGACATCACTCTGCACTGTAAACCCGGCACCATGACTGCATTAGTAGGACGTTCTGGCAGCGGCAAGAGCACCCTTTCAAGCTTATTGCCGCGTTTCCACGATCCGAGCAAAGGCAGCATCACGCTGGATGGCATCGAACTTCGCGACTACACCCTTGCTTCGTTGCGGCAGCAGATGGCCTGGGTGGGCCAGTCCGTGGTCCTCTTCGATGATACGGTGGCAGCCAACATCGCCTATGGCGAATTAAGCGGAGCTAGCGAAGCCGCCATCCGGGATGCGGCCGACGCGGCCAATGCGCTGGCTTTCATCGAACGCCTGCCGCATGGGTTGCATACTCGCATAGGCCAGGACGGCGAGTTACTTTCCGGCGGACAACGACAACGCATTGCCATTGCGCGTGCCATCCTCAAGGACGCACCGATACTGATCATGGACGAAGCGACCTCGGCGCTCGACGTCGAATCGGAACGATTGATCCAGGACGCACTCCTGCGCCTGATGCGCAACCGCACTACGCTGGTCATTGCACATCGTCTCTCGACAATCCAACATGCCGACCACATTGTCATGCTCGATCAGGGCAGGATCATCGAACATGGCACCCATACGGAGTTGCTGGATGCCGGCGGCGCCTATGCCATGCTTTATCGGCTGCAATTTTCATGAAACGAACGCCTCGGCTTCATGCGGAACCATGGCCGGAAGTGCCTGATTTGGCTTGAAGACAAGGCGCTGTTCCAGTATGTTTTCCCCGGGAGATGGCATTCCTCCCCGCACGATCAACCGCCGCAAGGCTAATGATGCCTACCCAATGCGCCATCCGGCTCGCGATGGTTGGGTAGGCGTGACTTTCCTCCCAAGTCCGACCCGGAGCGCGCTTTGACAGGTTGCGCTGCGGAGATCGTCATGAGCGACAAAAGCTGCCTTGACCCGATTCGGAAAACCAACGGCGGGCATTGCCATTTGCCTCGTCCAGTCGCGGGCATCGACCGTCCTCGAACGACGATTCCGAGCCATGGCTAGTCGGTTCCTGGTTGTCTACGATGGTTCGGCAAGCACTCGCAAGGCAGTCGAACATGCATTGCAACTCAGCCTGGAAGTGCATGCGAGCCTCTTCGTGCTGGCCATTCGATCGGATCCGGCGGCATCGCCCATTGCAGTGGGCCATCGACTGACCAGGGACCTGACGGCATTTGCGCAACGTGGCGTGCGGATGGGTACCGAGGTAGATGCCAGCTACCTGGATGCGCCCACGACGGACCTGATCCAGCAGGTGCTGCTGGCTCACGGCATCGACCGCGTTGTCATAGCGCGACCGGAAGCGGACGATGAATCGCCGGCTACCGCCATGATGCTGCATGCCCTGGGACAAGGTTGTCCGGTTCCAGTGACCGTCATCGGATGAAGCCATGGCCATGACCTCGCGACCGAATATCCAGCCATCAAATCGGACAGAAGAAGCGCGACGCCTGCTGATGGATGCTATCAGGCAATTGCCGCTCGCGTCGCATTTCAGCCGCGCCACGCTCAAGGCGGCCGAGGCATTGGCGCCTCGTAGCAAGGATTGGCAAAAACCATTGGCGTGGTTTCAACCCGATGGCAGCCAGGCCCAGGCGCTGCAGTGCGCGGTTATCGATAGCGACGGCACCCTTCAATGCGTCACCGTCTATCTGTTCACGCTATTCGGTCAAGGCATGCTCGAGTCCCAATGCAGTTGCAACCAACCGCAATGCCTGCACGCTGCCGCGATGCTGATACGTTTGCAGCAGCTGCTCGACTGGCCCCGGGCCATGACCCCGCTGCAGCGCTGGCAGCAAAATATCGGGACGCTGCACGAACTGCCGCCACCCCAAATCGAGCCGAGCGTGGGACGGGAATCGTGGCAGCTGGTATGCGTGTTACAGCCCGATAACGACCGCTCCCCGGCGAAGCTGGCCGTGCAATTGATGCTGACTCACGGCTCGGACTCCCAGCGCTGGCTATCTGCCGAACAACCGCGCGCGCAGCCGCACTTGTCGCGACAAGCGATGCTGTGGCAGTCGCAGCTGGCCATGACGCAAAAAAAACGACGCCCGAACGAGCCGTCCTATCTCCTGCACGGCCATGGCGGCGCCAATTTATTGAGCGAGTTTCTACAGGCCGGCATTTGCCGCCATACCCACACGCTGCAGGACATCCGGGCGGGGGAGCCGCGGCAGCCCCACTGGCAATGGACGCATGACACACAAGCCCGCGCGCGGATCGCGTTGCGATGGCCCGACTCGCCGGAGGTGCAACTGATCGAGCTGGACGGACTGCATTACCTTGATCTTGCGGCAGGCGAATTCGGGACATTGGATCTCTCGCGCACTACGTGGGAAATCGTCCAGCACATGCCTGCCGTACCACCCGCCGAAGCCATCGCCTTGGCTGAGGCGTGGCCGCCGCATCCGCTGCTGGCCTCGGTACCGCCACCGCCGACACCGCCGCCTGCGCGTCCGGTCAATGCGGCGTTGCGCCCGGTCGCGGTCATCGGCGCTTCCCGGCACGAACAACGGGGTGACTACGCTTTTTACGTGCACATCTATGCTGACTATGGCGGCCATCGATTGCCGCTTGCCGATGAGGCTTACCAGCAGGAAGTCATACGGCAATCGGGTCGTGGGTATGTCCTTATCCAACGCAACGTTGCTCAGGAAACGCTTGCGCGCCGCGCATTGGAAAAGGCCGACATCGTCGATATTGCCTCGCTGCTGCCGGATGCGCGCCGCAAGTTGACGCCTGCACCGGACGCTCATGCGTTCGTGCATCGGGAACATTGCCTGGGCGCCGCCGAGACCTTTGCCGCGCTGGAAACGGTGTTGCAATCGCTCACGGACGCCGGCTACGTGATCGAATATGATCCGGAACTGCCCTTTACCGTATTGCCGCGGGAAACAAGGCTGAAGGCGGTCTTGGACCAAGGCAAACGTCCAGGCTGGACGCAATTCGAGCTTGCCGCCACGATCGATGGCGAGCAACTGGATGTATTGCCGATCGTGCTGGGCGGCCTTTCGCGCCGCGCCTTTTCGCTGGCACCCACGCCTGGCGAACCCACCGATGCGCATTGGCTTGCTCCTGTCGGCAACCAGCGCTGGTTGCCGTTGCCGCTGAAACAATTGCGCGAATGGATCGGCCCTCTCGTAGAGTGCCTGGATCGTCCGCTGCGGAGCGATCAGCGCCATATCGACGTATCACGCTCGCAAGCGATGGCGTTAAGCGGCTGCCTCCAGCATCAGGGCATTGCCGTTGAAGGCAGTCAGGCGGCCAGCATTGCCGAGACACTCGCTGCGTTGCGCGCTGCGGCACAGATGGCTCCCACGATAACCTTGCCCGATGCCTTTCATGGCACCTTGCGTGGCTATCAGCGGGAAGGCCTGCAATGGCTGCAAGCGTTGCGTCAAGGTCAACTGGGCGGCGTGCTTGCCGACGACATGGGATTGGGCAAAACGGTGCAGATCATTGCCCACCTCTTGCTCGAGCAAGAGGCTGGCCGGCTCGAACATCCGGCCCTGATTGTCGCGCCCACCAGCCTGGTCTTCAACTGGCTGGATGAAGTGGCGCGTTTTGCCCCGGTACTGCGCTGCGTGAACTTTACCGGCCCGTCGCGCGCTGCGCTGCGCAACCAATTGAAGGATGCCCATGTCATCGTTACCAGCTATGCGCTGCTGGTCAACGACCTGTCGGTGTGGGAAAACATCGACTATGCGATGCTCGTACTCGATGAAGCACAGTGGATCAAGAATCCGCTGACACAGACCGCACGGGCCGTGCGGCTGTTACGAGCCAAGCATCGGCTGGCAGTCACCGGCACGCCTCTGGAAAACCACCTGGGCGAACTGTGGGCGCACTTCGATGCGGTGCTGCCTGGATACCTGGGCGACTATCGTTCGTTCAATCGCAGTTTCCGCCAACCGATCGAACAGCAGGAGGACGATGCGCGTAAAGCGATACTTCGCCAACGCATCGCGCCATTCCTGTTGCGACGTAGCAAGGCGGCCGTCGCACCCGAGTTACCGCCCAAGACCGAGACGGTGCTGCGTGTCGCCATGGGCGAGTCACAACGTCGGCTCTATGAATCGCTACGCCTGGCGCAAAATGAGCGGGTCCGCGAGGCCCTGTCCAGCTACAACAACGAACAATCGCGGATTGTGGTGCTATCCGCCCTGCTCCGCTTGCGTCAGGTATGTTGCGACCCGCGCTTACTCGACAACCTGGACGATCCACCGGAGTCGGCCAAGCTCGAAGCACTGTTGGAGCTGATCCAGTCACTACGCGAGGAAGGCCGCCAGGTGCTGGTCTTCAGTCAGTTCACTTCCATGCTTACACTGATTACCGCAGCGCTGGACAAAGCCGAGCTCGGCCATGCCGTACTGACCGGCGACACTGCCGACCGCGCAAAGCCTGTGCGTGACTTCCAGTCCGGTGCATCCCCCATCTTGTTGGCCAGCCTGAAGGCGGGCGGCGTGGGACTCAACCTGACGGCAGCTGATGCCGTGATTCACTACGATCCCTGGTGGAATCCGGCAGTCGAGATGCAAGCGGTCGACCGCGCGCATCGGCTAGGGCGTGAGCATCCCGTATTCGTCTACAAGCTATTGTGCGACGACACCATCGAAGAAAAGATCGAAGCCATGAAAGACCAGAAGAGCGACCTGGCCGGAGCGATGCTGGGTGACGCCGCATCGCCCTTGTCAAGGTTGAGCGGCAACGAACTTCGCCAATTGTTCGACCTGCCATCGTTGTGATGGCCTGAATTTTTACTAACGGAGCGAAACCCATGCGGATCACCCATATTGACGCGATCGAAGTCCTCGATTCTCGCGGCAACCCCACCGTCGAGGCCGCATTGCAGCTGGAAGACGGTTCCGAAGGCCGTGCCATGACGCCGTCCGGCGCTTCCACGGGCATGCACGAAGCCGCGGAATTACGCGATGGCGACTCGCATCGCTATGGCGGCAAGGGTGTACAAAAAGCCGTGGCGGGCATACGCGATGAGATTGCCGGTGCCCTGGCGAACAAGGACCCAGGCGAACAGCGCGCGCTCGATCGGCTGCTATGCGAACTCGATGGCACGCCAAACAAGGGCCGGCTCGGCGCCAATGCGATACTCGCCGTATCGATCGCCTACGCCCGTGCGGTGGCCGCGTCGCGCAAGTTGCCGCTGTATCGTCATTTGGGTGGGGACAACGCGGTAACCTTGCCCGTTCCCTGCCTCAACGTCATCAATGGCGGCCGCCATGCGGACAATACTGTCGACTTCCAGGAATTCAAGATCGTTCCGCATCATGCGGCCAGCTTTGCCGAATCGATACGCATGGGCGAGGAAGTCTTTCACGCATTGAAAAAGTTGCTGCAGAAACACGGCCTTTCCACTGGCGTGGGCGACGAAGGTGGCTTCGCCCCCAATTTGCATAGCAACGAACAAGCTATCGAGCTGATCATTGCCGCGATCGAAGCTGCTGGGTACCGTCCAGGAGAACAGGTTGCGCTGGCCCTGGATCCGGCTGCGAGCGAGATGTGGCATCACGGCCGCTATCGCTTCTTCAAGTCGAACCAGTCCGAAATCGATAGCCAAGCCATGACTGCCCTGTGGAGCGACTGGCTGCAGCGTTATCCCATCGTTTTACTGGAAGATCCGCTCTCCGAACATGACTGGGATGGATGGAGCGAGGCAACCCGGCAACTGGGCAATCGCGTGGAACTGGTGGGCGACGACATTTTCTGTACCAATCCGGAGCTACTTCAAAGAGGTATCCGCGAGGGCGTCGCAAACTCCATCCTGATCAAGCCCAATCAGATCGGCACGGTCACCGAGACGCTCGACTGCGTGGAACAAGCGAAAGCAGCCGGCTACGGGTGCTATGTATCGCACCGCTCCGGCGAAACTGAAGACACTTTCATCGCGGATCTGGTGGTGGCGATTGGCTGCGGCCATATCAAAACAGGATCAGGCTGCCGGGGCGAACGAACGGCGAAGTTCAATCGCCTGCTGCGCATTGAGCATGAACTCGGATCGCGCGCCCGCTTTGCCGGTCGCGCAGCTTTCGTGCGCTAGCTGGCCGAGGGTCCCGCAGGCGCTGGATGGTTGCCTGCGGGATCATGAAGCTGCTTCATGAGACGCCGAACGGCGTTTCATGGAAAACTTCCTGATACAGGTCCTGGCCGTAGCTCGTTTCCAGCGGCTTCCCTTCGACCAGCCGAAAAGTTCGCGTACCGTCGTCCAGCCGCTGCGCGCGCAAAAAAAGCGCATCTTCTCGCCCACTTTCAAAAAGACTGTGCGCAAACGTATACAGGTGCGTGACGAAATAAACCACGATGCGCCGCTCCAGCAGTGCCTGGGTGATCTGCCTGGCAATCTCGGCGCCTTCGCGTTCGTTGGTCGAGGCGAATGATTCGTTGAAGAGCATCATGGCATCCGGATGAATGTCCTCGGCAATGACATTCATCCGGCCTAGCTCTTCATCCAGTTTTCCGCTGATCATGCCCGGGTCTTCTTCGCGTTTGTAGTGCGTATACAACCCGTTGCACACAGAACCCGAAAAATGATCGGCGGAAACAAACATTCCGCTTTGCAACATGATCTGCGCCAGGCCGATGCTGCGCAGGAAACTCGACTTGCCGCCCTGGTTGGCACCCGTAATGACGACGATGCGCTTGTGCTCCATCGACAAGGTATTACCCACGACGGCATGCCCGCGCCCTACGCTAAGCGCCAGGCACGGATCGTACAGGCCGCTGAAATGCCGCGGACCGACCCCGTTCCTTGCAAGCTCCGGCATGGCAGTCGGCATGCCAGCCGACTCCAGGCGCTCGTGCAGATTCAAGCAGCCTACGTAGAACGCCAATTCCGTTCGCAACATCTGGAAAAACGCGAAAATGTGCTCCATCGATTGGGCAAGCGCGTTAGCGACCCGGTTGATACCTTGGTTTCTCATGGCCGCCACGGCCTTGGCGCCGGTCTCGTCGCGCTCGCTGAGCCGAAAGGTATAGGACGCCGGAGCATTACCCAGGATGCGCTGCAGGAACCCGGGGCCATCGTCGTTAGGCCGAAGCAGCACGAAATCGGTGCCTTCGTTGCCAGGCCCGAGCACGGCACTGAGCAGAATGCCTGCATCGAATTTCAGTTCCCTCAAATAGCCGTCCACGCTGGCAAAATAAGCGTCGCCAAATTCCACGCCAAGCATCGCTATAAAATCGGATACTCCGCTGGATTTGAACTGCCCTTCGCGCTGTTGATCGGCCAGGGCTTTCATTTTCTTGAGTACCTCCATGAACATCCGAAGCACATCGATCGACCCATGCAGGACCGACGAAGGATGTTCACTGGCAAAGCTCCAGTAGCTTTTCCGCTTGGCTTCGACAGCCTCCACCGAAAAAGCATACATCTGGCGAATCAGCGCAGGATATTTGAGGCTATCGCGCAAGACATCGTGCCGGTACAGGATCGTTTGCACATCGTTGCCGAAACCCAGGAGCACGACTTTGCGCGCGACCTCCAGAAGAAACTCGTCTTCGCCGGCCATCGCCTTGAGCAATAGATCCAGCTCCAGGTCCTGGCGCAATATCGCTGCATGACGCGGCAATGCCTGCGTCAAGTCAAAATTCACGGTGGGATGAAGCAAGAATGCTTTCACGGCCTTATCCGCCTGGCCAGCCAAGCATAGGTCACGCGATATTTTTCGGCGATCGCCAACGCATAGGCCAATCCGTCGGCCGGCTTGCGCTCTACCTTGAAAGTCCTGACCGCAGGATCGCTCGGGTCGATCGTACTCATCATGCTGACGGTCTTTTCGTTGAACGAGGCCAGTTCGGCGAGAAAAGTCACACAGACGCCAAGCGTATCGCGCTGCGAGAGCCCTGCCAGCACTTTTTCGCCGAGGAAGGTCGCATCGTCGAGCGTGGTGGAGGAAAAAATCTCGTTCATGATGACGATGCTGCGGGACGTGGCCTGGTCCAGCACCTGGCGAATACGCACCAGGTCGTCCTTCAGCTTGCCCCGCAAATTGGCGATGTCCTCTTCTTTCTCAAAGTGGGTCAGCAATTGGTCGAACAGGAACAGATCGGCTTCCCATCCGGGCACCGGACAGCCGATATTGGCGAGCCAATGAATCTGGCCAAAAATCCGTGCAAAAGTGGTCTTGCCCCCCTGGTTCGGCCCGGAAATGACATACAGGCGTTCGGGGTCGTGAAGATGGAAATCGTTGCGCACGATAGCCATGTTCTCGCGCAGCAGCCGGTCTGCGAGAGCCAGATCGAAAACCTCATTGCCGACCAGCTCCTTGCTGGTCTCCGATAGCCTCGGATAACAGAAAACCAGCCCCCGGGCGCGAAACTGCCCGATATAGCTCAAATACGCCACATAGAACTGCACTTCGCGATCGAACCGGACGACGGCGTCATCGACGAACTGCGCGTGTTCGACGCCATAGGCTTCCAGGGATCGAAAAATTTCCGGATAAAACAAGGCGACACGCTCAAGCACTTGCGCGTCGATATGATCAAGTCCTACCCGATGACTGAACTTGGCCAGATGGCTGTGCACAGCACCCTGGCGGAATTTCGCGAAAGTTTCCTCGATGGCGATGCTGGCATCAATCTCATTGTCATAGCGACGAACGGTTATATTTCTTCCCTTGATATGCAGCGCGTATCGGATACGCGACAACTCCGAGATAAGTTGTCGTGTATCCGCGACCAGCCTTTGGAAAGTTGCCGATTGTGCATAGTCGTCCAGGTAGTGAGCGAGCGCACGCAGACCACGCGAGTCTGGCTTGGCTTGCCGCAACGCCTGGACAAGCTGCTCCACGGCCATGCCATACAGATCGATGGCTCCCAGCAGCCAGCGCTCCTTTTCATACCGGTAATGCAGCTTGTTCGCCTGGAACAGGCGCTTGCGCATGTCTGCCATAGCGCTGGAGAACGCCGCAATTGCCCGCATGATCTCGTCGCGCTCCAGGTCGCGCATCACTTCCTGGCGGTAATTGATGCCGTCCAGCGTTTCGATCTTGCTGTAAAAGAAAGGCTCGAGGTTGTATTCCTCCCTGCCGGCGATGACAGCCGCCACGATCCGATGCAGATTCAGATCCTGAAAGCACGCCGGCTCGTCGGCCGCTTCGGTCGCATCGCCCGCTCCCGTTCCTGGAAACAGGATGCTCAGAAACGGCAGGTGATCATGGCAGGCATCGTTCATGGCGACATCAAGACGTTCAGTGGGACTCGCGCAGGTACGCTTGATAGCGATCAATGCAGGCCAGCACCTCTTCCCGTGCCGGGCCTACGTCACGCCAGCCTTCGAACCGCACCCACTTGCCTTTCTCCAGATCCTTGTAATGCTCGAAGAAGTGCTGGATACGGCCGCGCGTGGTTTCCGGGACGTCGCTGAGTTTTTCCCAATGGGCATAGCCGGCGAACGTCCGGGTGACCGGAACGGCGATCAGCTTGGTGTCTTCCCCGTTTTCGTCCGTCATGTCCATCACGCCCAGGGGGCGGCACACGATCACCGAGCCTGGAATAAGCGGCATGGGCATCACGATGAGCACATCGAGCGGATCGCCATCGCCGCAGAGCGTGCCCGGCATGTATCCGTAATTGCAGGGATAGCGCATCGGCGTGGACAGCACCCGATCGACGAAGATCGCGCCGGTCGCCTTGTCCACTTCATACTTGACCGGTTCGGCGTCCATGGGAATCTCGATGATCGCGTGGATGGCATCGGGAACCTGCGGACCGGGAGAAACTTTATCTAGTGCCATGACGCCTACTCGCTCTCGTTTAGATGCTGCGTTTCGTTAATGGAGCGGATCGTGAAGCGATCCTCGTGGAAATGAATTTCGCTGATGCCGCACGGCGATGGGGCTGTCAGCCAATAGCTCGCTGGCGACAAGCCCAACGCATGGCACAGGAGTAACCGGATGACGCTGTCATGGGTAACTAGCGCAACGGTGCCGTGGTGATTGGCGTGCAGGATCGTTTGCAAGGCATCCGTAGCACGCGCGAACACTTCCTGCAGGGACTCCCCGCCGGGCAAGCGCATCGTATGAGGCGCGCTATGCCATGCCGTCAGTTCGTGTGGCCATCGCTGCGCGACTTCCGTAACAAGTTTTCCCTGCCAGGTGCCATAGTCAATGTCGTTCAGCCCGTGATGCGGCATCACATCCAGCTTGAACGGGCCGGCGATAGTGTCCGCAGTCCGCACACAGCGTGTCAGCGGGCTGCAGTAGATCGCATTGAGTACCCATCGATCGCTGATGGCGTCACGTGTCAGTTCGGCCTGGCGTATTCCGCGCTCCGTCAACAGCAAATTGGCACGGCCACGAAAACGGGGCGGAATGATGCCTTCCACCTCTCCATGCCGAATGAGCAACAGGATAGTCATGGCTGTATCTCCTTCGTGGAAGTTGAGAGACCAGGAGCTCGCGCAAACAACAGCAACGGCACGCCCAGCACTTGCAGCGCAACGGATAACACGACGATGTTCCAGAGCGAATGCTCATAGGCCCATCCCAGCGCGAGGCTTCCAAGGAACCAAGCCACCCCAAATACGGTGTTGAAGACCCCAAATGCGGATGCTCGCCGATGAGGCGGAAACAATCGTGCTACCGCGGCGCGCATGACCGATTCGTGGGCCCCTACGCCGACACCCCAGAGCACGGCTCCGATGGCGATCCAGGTTGCGTCGCCGAGGAAAACACACGGTGCAAATAAGGCCGACAGTATGGTCGCACCCACCAGGGCGCCCACGCCGTAGCGATCGAAAAGCCGTCCGAACGCCAATGCACTGACGCCAGCAGAGAGCATGGCCAGCGCGTACAGCGGCGGAATCCACACATCGGGAATCAGATGCAAAGCGTGTGCATGAAACGCAATCAGCGAATAGTCCGCAAACCCGGCGGCCACCAACGATGTGCCGCACAAATAGAACAGGAAGCGGCGGTTGGCGTCGATTACGGGCACGTGCGATGTTCGCTCCAAATCTCCGGGCGTGGGAAATGCCAGGCGTGCCAGCATGAGTGCGAAGAGCGCCGCCACCGCGGGAAACAGCAGGAACGCATATGCCATGTGGTAATTGCCGCGCCAGAGCAATACTGTCGCCATCAGCAATGGGCCGATCGTGGCGCCCGCCTGGTCCATCGCTTCATGCAAGCCGAAAGCCCAACCACTGCCGAGGCTGCGGCCCGCATAAGCCAGCATCGCGTCGCGCGCCGGCGTGCGAATGCCCTTGCCCACGCGCTCGCCAACGATCAGGACACCCGCTACCTGCCAATGTCCGGCCAGAGCCAGGAGCGGGACCACCAGCAGGTTTACCGCAAAGCCGATCATGGTGATCAGCCAATAGCGCCCCGTGCGATCGGCCAGGTACCCGGTGAACATCCTTAGGCCATAGCCGGTAAGTTCGCCTACCCCGGCAATGGCCGAGACCCAGAAGCCGCTCGCGCCAAGCAGTCCAAGAAACTGTCCGTTGATGCTTCGAGCGCCTTCATAGGTCATGTCGGCGAAGAGACTGACAACACCCACCATGACGACGAAACGCAATGCACGACGTGCATGAAGGCCGCTGCGATAAATAGGCAGCGGCAATGCAACAGCGTCGTTGCCGGTGTCCATCAGGAGACGCCGTGGACCACGATGGCCGGAATACCGGTACTCTGCACGACGGCGTCGAGCAGTCGGCTGATCTCGTTATCCCCCTCCTGGCCGTCCGGTTTGGCAGTAATGATGCGATCGATCTTTCGCTTTCGAATTTCAGCGTTGATACGCTCGACACTTGGCTCGGCCATGACATCACCGTCCAATGCAATGCCATATCGCTGACCTATCCGTGCAAAAGCGATCAAATCGTCGGCGAGACGTTCGCACTGCATGGCATCATCGGCAATGCCGGGAACGGCCAATACGTGCAACGTTGCGTCCGCCTGTTCGCGGGCGACCTGGAACCCTGTTTCGACAGCCAGGTCTCCCAAGGCGGAGCGATCGTATAAAACTAGGATTTGTGTGGTCACGAAGCGTGCATCCAGCCTGGGGAAGAAAGAAATCGATGCCCGGCGCCCCTGTACGCCAGCCGGCACGATGCGGATACGGGAGAGAGGAACAGAGGACACGTGCGCACGTCGGCGCATGGCTGCGTTGCATACGCGCCAAGCTGCTGCAGTCCCGCCGAAGAGATGCATGACCCGACTCCAGAATCGCCGCCAATCGGACGCCTGAATCGCAGAATGCGTTGCGGGGGAATCGAGGACGCCCACCAAAACGCGCGCTACGGACAAGCGCGTTCGATAGGCATCATCAGCCTTGCGGCGGTTGGGCCAAGCCCAGGAGGAATGCCATCTCCTTGAGCCAAACGATACCGATTCCCGCCTTCAACGGCAAGGTGGCAACGATGGCATTCACTGCCCAAACGACGATGTTTTCACATCCAGCATCTCCGGATAGCGGACGTTCCCCAGTCGCGGAAACCGTGCTACCGTCCACGCAAAAGGGTGATGGTGTCCGCCTCAGACCGCCCGCAGGGCTGATGACACCTACAGGCAATTGATGGCTTTTTCCATGTCTGGAGCCGTGTCATGACCTGTATTGTCTTATCCTGCGTTTTCGTTCTATGGGGTGCCGCATTGGCGGCCAGCGTGTGCCGGCCCAAAGCGGCAGCAACGCTCTTGCGCATCAAGTCGTCTCCACATCGGCCGCAGCGCTGAGGGCGCGCCGTGATGTGGCGGGATATCGCCGCGCAAATCGCACAAGTGCTCGCGGCGTTGCTGCTATCGCCCCTTTTGCAAGGTTTCATTCATCGCTATGAGGAACGCGCGCAGCGTGCGCGCGGTCCTTCTTTGCTGCAGCCCTATCGCGATCTACGCAAACTGTTTCGCAAGCAACTGGTCATACCCGATACCGCCGCATGGATCTTCTGGACAGCCCCGGTGGTGGCATTTACCGCGATGCTGACGGTGCCCATCTTGATTCCGGTGTTGACGGACTATCCGCTGCCGCTTTCGGACATGGGCGACATCCTGGGCGGCGGCCTGATCTTGACGCTGGGCACATTCTTCATAAATCTAGCCGCGCTGGATACGGGAAGCGCCTATGGAGGTATCGGCGCGAGCCGTACCGTGATGATTACGATCCTGGCCGAACCCACCCTGATACTGGTATTCGTCGGCATCACGCTGATGGCGCACGCGATGCTGCCATTTGTCGTCAATCATCTCCTGGTGGCGCACCCGGAGGTCTACCTGGGTCCTACCCATCTTTTTCTGGTGGCGGCATTCTTCGTGCTGTTGCTTACCGAAACGGATCGCTTGCCGATCCATTCGAGCACGCACATCGAGGTCTACATGATCGAGGAGGCCCGCATCCTCGAGTATTCCGGTCCATTGCTGGGATTGCTGAAGTGGGCGTCCATGATGAAGCAATTCATCCTGTACACCATTTTCTGCCACGTGCTGTTGTTGCCGTGGGGGCTATCGCATCATGGAACCGTGATCGGCATCGGCGGTGCGGTGCTTGGAATACTCGTGAAGTTCGGTGTAGTGGCATGCGCCGTGATCGTGGTCGAAACCGCGCAATCGCGCCTGCGTTTCTATCGCTACCAGGAGCCGCTTGCCGCTGCATTCATGCTCGCCGTCCTGGCGATCGTGGCCAACCAGATACGGTGACGTCGATGCTCGCAGCCCATCTGGACCCCCTCGCCGCCGCCCTGTTCAGCCTGTTGGCCATTGCCAGCCTTTTGCTGGCTTTCGTGATGCTCGGCTCGCGCTGGCTGAAAGACTACATGTTCGCCTTTGGCGCGCAATCCTGGCTGATCGGAATCCTTTCCGCATTGATTGGCTATTACGGCGGCTATCGCGAACTGTACATGGTCGCGCTATTGACCGTGCTGTTCCGTGGCCTCGTGCTTCCCTGGCTGATCCTGCGCATCCTGCGGCAGATGCCGGCCCAACGCGAAGTGCATGAAATCGTCAGCCCGGCGAGCAGCCTGATTATTGGCGCCGCACTAGTGATTTTCGCTTTGCTGGTTGCCATCCATATCACGCAAAGCCTCGGCTTGAATTCGAATGTCGTGGTGCTCGCGCTCACCGTGATGTTTTCGATGAAGCTCATCGGGTTTCAGATGCTCACGCTGCGGCATGAAGCCATCAGTCACATCCTGGGCATCCTCGTGCTCGAAAACGGCATTTTCCTCGGCAGCCAGATCCTGGTCCCGGGCATGCCGCTGATGATCGAGCTGGTGCTGCTGTTCGACTTACTCGTGGCGGTGGCGTGCTTCGGCGTGTTGGTACGTTACCTGCTTACGCACATCGGCACGACGAGCAGTCGCGAATTGCGGCGTCTGACGGGATAAGCATGGAATCGCACATTGCCATCTTGCTGCTGGCTCCTTTGTTGCCGATCATCGTCGGCCTGGCATTGCGCCGACCGCGCGCGTCGGAATACTTGAACCTGCTGGCCAGCTTGATCGTATTAGGCGTGGCATTGCCGCTCCCTTTCACGATCCAGACGCCCCGGAAATTCTTGCACGGATATCTCTTGCTCGATCCGCTCGGTGCGTGGGTCGTGATGTGCGTAGCGATCGTTTACGTCCTCTCCTCGATCTATGCCATCGGCTATATGCGCCACGATGAAGCCGGCGAACGGCGGCTTCCTGTCTTCTATGCGCTGCAGGCCGGCTTTGCCTTGAGCATGCTGTTCGCCCCGCTGGTCAACAGTATCGGCGTGTACTGGATCGCCATCGAGCTGACGACGCTCGTCAGCACTTTCCTGGTCGGCTTCGAACAAACTCCGGAAAGCATGGAAGCAGCCTGGAAATACATCATCGTGGTTTCCGCCGGCATCAGTCTGGCCCTGCTCGGCACCGCACTGTTGTACTGGGGCGGCAGCTTCGTGCTGGGGGAAACCTACAGCCTTACCTGGCAATCGCTAACCCAGGTCGCCCCCAGGATGCCGCCGGTACTGCTCAAACTGGGCTTCCTGCTGACCCTGATAGGTTACGGCACCAAGGTTGGCCTGGCGCCGATGCATACGTGGCTGCCGGACGCGCATAGCGAGGGTCCTGCGCCAGTGTCCGCCATGCTTTCGGGCGCACTGCTCAATACCGCGATGCTTGGGATTGTACGTTTCCTTGCCGCGACAGACGCTGCCGGACAAGGACGCTTGCCACGCACGGCGCTTATCGTCCTTGGCGTGCTGTCGCTGCTGGTTGGCGCGCTCTTCATCGTGCGGCAACGCCAGATCAAACGCCTGATGGCCTATTCGAGCATCGAGCATATGGGCGTGCTTGCGCTGGGGTTCGGATTTGGTGGAACGCTCGGCGTAGCCGGCGCGCTCTATCACATGCTCAACCATTCGCTATGCAAACCGCTGTTATTCTTTGGCGCCGGCAACGCGATGCATCGCTACCACAGCAAGCGCATCGAAGACCTGCGCGAGGTCCTGGCCGTCTTTCCCGCCTCGGGATGGTTGTGGTTGTGCGGTGCCGTGGCCATCACCGGCGCGCCGCCGTTCGGGCTATTTCTCAGCGAGATCACCATTCTTCGCGCAGGTTGGGCCAGCCAGAATCTGTGGGCCGCCATGGTGATGCTGATCCTGTTGATCGTGATCTTCATCGCCTTCCTCAATCACTTTCGAGCCATGTATCTGGGTGCCCCCCTGGCCAAGTCCGCCGTCCCTGAACCTTCCGGGACAGCATGGCGGGTTTGGCCCATGGCGCTCGCTCTAGCGCCGTTGCTGGTGCTTGGCGTGTGGTGGCCCGCTGCATGGATGTCACTGTTTGAACGCATTGCCGCGACACTGGGGGCATTGCCATGAGCGGAGGCTTCGAGAAGCTGTCGCTGGAACCCGCCGCGCTGCTTGAGCGGGTCGAGGCCCTACTCTTGGCAGAGGGACGTATGCAGATGGCCTACGCCTGGTTTGTTCAGCCCGATCGCGTAGAGGTGCGTTACCTTGCCGCGCCCGGCGCCGGCCGTCCCTTCCAGATGTGGTGCTGCCTGGCACACGACAACACACTGCCCAGCCTCGCCACGCGCGCACCTTTGCTTGGCTGGTATGAGCGCGAGATCCGCGACCTGTATGGAGTGCAATTCACGGGCCATCCAGAGCCATACTCGCTGGTTACCGACGGTTGGAGCGGAACGCAGCCGCTGGTACGTGTGCGAGGCCTGCAGCAGCAATTGCACGCCCCGAATCATGTCCCCGACGTACATGGCGATGATGTCCAGCTACTGAGTTTCGGCCCGGTGCGTGCCGGCGTCGTGGAATCGGCCCAGTTTCTGTTCCACTATGTTGGCGAAGCGATTGTGCGTTACCAGCCGCGACTGTTCTTCAAGCATCGCGGCATGGAGCGCGCGTTCGAGGGGCGTGACCCTGCTACGGCCGCCACGATAGCCGAGCGTGTTTCCGGCGTGGGCAGCGTGGCGCATGCGCTGGCCTATTGCCAAGCGGTCGAGGACGCGGCGGGCTGCGAGGTGCCGCAGCGTGCGCGGCAATGGCGTACCGTGTTGGCCGAACTGGAGCGCCTTTACAACCATCTGCATTACTTCGGTCACCTGGCCGATACCACCACGCTGAAAGTGGGCCATGCCGAAGGGGCGTTGTTGTCCGAGCGCGCCAAACAGCTCAATGCACGCATTACGGGCAGCCGTTTCCTGCGCAACCTGCTCATGCCAGGTGGCCTGCGCCGTGACATCGAGATGACCCATGACTGCCTCAACACGCTGTACTTGCTGCGCAAGCAAGTCGACAGCTACCTGGTGCAACTGGAGCGCACCACCAGTTATCTGGATCGCCTCATCACAACCGGAGTGCTGACGCGGCAAGTCGCCTTCGACCAGGGCGCCACCGGCCCGGTTGAACGCGCATCGGGTCTGGATCGCGATCTGCGCCGCGATCATCCCTATGCCGCCTACCCACGACTGAAACTGGCCGTGCCCATGGCCGACGAAGGGGATGCCTACGCGCGGGCCAAAGTCCGCGCCGCCGAACTGCGCGCCAGTTTCGACCTGCTCGATGCGCTGATACCTTCCCTTGCCGCAGGTTCCGTGCGGACCGAGTGCCGGCCCAAGCCCGGATCGGAAGGCCTGGGCTGGGCCGAGTCGCCGCGTGGATCGTTGTTCTACGCCGTACATATCGGTACTGACGGAAAGCTCGCCCGGGTGAAGATCAAGTCGCCGTCATTCTCCAATTGGCGCGCGTTTCCGTTCACCGTGCACCGAACCAACATGATGGATTACGCCATCAACCAGGCCAGCTTCGGCCTCACCATCGCCGGCTGCGACCGCTAGGAGAACCCCATGCCGCTGTGGACATTGCGAGGATTGGGTCAAGGCATCGCGACCACGAACTGGCCGGATCGCTCCCAAAGCGATACCGGGCAGCAAGGGGGTTACGGCATGCCGATGATAAGCGCCGTGCCTTGCCACGATACTTGCCGCGCGTGCGCCGAGGTATGTCCCACGCGGGCTATCGAACTCGATACGCGCGGCCACCTCGCAACGCTGGATTATGGCCGGTGCATTGCCTGCCAGCTGTGCGTCGAAGCGTGCCCCAGCGACACCTTGCAGACCGGCACCGAATGGGCTTTCGGCGTGCGCGAGCGCGAGGATCTGGTGTGGTCGCTGGATCCCGATATGCCTTTGGCGCGAGCGCTGACGTCGCATATTGAAGCGAGTTTCCGCGGCAGCCTGCATATCCGCCACGTCGACGCGGGTTCGTGCAACGGATGCGAATCGGAGTTGCAGGCCCTGGTCAACCCCTTCTACAACCTGCATCGATTGGGCATTTTTTTCACGCCCTCCCCGCGTGCAGCCGATCTGTTACTGGTCACCGGCACCGTTACCGCGGCCATGCGCGAGCCATTGCTGGCCACCTGGGAAGCAATGCCCGAGCCGCGTCGCGTGCTTGCCTGCGGCACCTGCGCCGTGTGCGGCGGGGTAAGCGCGGATACTTACGCAGGCGGGCACGGCCTGGATGGCATTCTTCCGGTCGATGTGTGGTTGCCGGGTTGCCCGCCCAATCCGGCGGCCATCATCGAAGCACTTCTGCTGTTGCTGGAACGCAAACCGCAACGCATCCAGGGAGGCCGCGCCCATGCGTCCTGAATGGCTAGCTCCCCTCGCCGCAGTGTCGTGGTTGTTGTGCCTGTTACTGGCCTGTGCCGGGATCGGACGCATGCTCGCGCGCATCTGCCTGGCCGTGGGCGCCTTGTTGCTCATTATCGCCGCGCTATGGCAATTACCCACGGGGCTAGCGATGCCCGTCCTTGCCGCACCATGGGGACCGATGGGCAGCATGCGATTCATGCTTGCCCCCGACGCTCTTTGGCTGCTGTTGTTCGGCGCGATCGCCGCCTTCTTCGCCACGGCGCTGGGCACGACGTCATTTCGTTGGCGCAGTTGGTGTGCGGGCGCCGCGTTGTCCATGCTGGGCGCGCTGGGCTGCTTCGGTTTACAAGATGCGGTGAGTTTCCTGGTGGCCTGGGAAGTCATGAGCCTTGGCGGCGCCGTGTTGTTGATCGGCGAAAAACTCGGCGACACGTGTGAAGGCCATGGGCTCTTCTTCATGTTGTCCCTGCTGGAAGTCGGGGCAGTGGCACTGCTTGCCGCCATGCTTATGCTCATGCATAGCGCCGGCGCTATCGACTTTGACAGCTTCGTGGGCGTTGGCGCGGCTTTCGCGACATGGCGGCGCGTGGTGATCGGCCTGCTGCTCTTGATCGGTTTCGGTGCCAAGCTGGGACTATTGCCATTCTACGAATGGTATCCCGGCGCCTACGGGCAAGGCAGCGGCGCCAGTGGCGCGCTCCTGTCGGGCGTGGTTTTGAACGCGGCTTTCTTCGCCTTGGCACGGGCCTTCACCAACTGGCTTCCCAGCGACGTGGCGCTCGCCATCATCACCGTAGCCGTAGGCGTATTCAGCGCCATCCTTGCGGTGCTGTATGCATTCCAGGAAAGCGACTGGCGTCGCCTGCTGGCCTTTTCTTCGGCCGAGAATGCCGCGATCGCGGTGACCATGCTGGGCGCCAGCCAACTGTTCCGCGGCGAAGGGCTTGCGGCACTCGCGGGCCTCAGCTTTGCGGTGGCGCTGCTGCATCTGGCCGGCCATGCCCTGGCCAAGGGTGCTCTCATGCTGGCGGCCGATGGCGCTTATCGCGCAAGCGGCAAATACGAACTGATCCAGCGCGGATTACTGCGGCGCAGCCCCTGGCTCTACGGCATCGGCGTGGTGTTCGCCAGCATGAGCCTGGCGGCGATGCCGCCCCAGGCAGGTTTTGTAAGTGAATGGTTTACGTTCCAAACGCTGTTCCAGGGCTTCCATCTGGCTGGCATGGCCGGACGGCTTACCTTGTCGCTCGCCGGAGCGGGCATGGCATTAACGGCGGCGATTGCGTTCGCAACGTTCGTCAAGCTTGCGGGACTCGGCATACTCGGCGATGCGCCAAAAATATCGCCGGGTGCGGGACACGGCCATGCATGGGCCACCGGTTTGCTCGGCCTGGCCGTCCTGGCCCTGGCCGTCGGCATGCCTTGGTGGTTGAGCGCGGTCGACAGCGCGGTACATGCGCGTTTCGCCGATGTATCGGCGGTGCCTTTGCACGACGGCCTGATCCTCGTTCCGCTGACCAATACCTTCGCCTTTATTTCCCCCACCAAGCTGGTCATTGTCTGTCCGCTATTGGCGCTCCTGCCTCTGGCCTTGCTCGGACTTTCGCGTCGACGTCATCGTCTGCGCCGGGTCGGCGTGTGGTTTGGAGGCCTGCCCAAGCCCGCCCATGGCACCACCACGCCGCTGGCGTTTTCCAATGCCATGCGCACGTTCTACGCCTTCATCTATCGCCCCACGGACGACGTGGAGCAAGAGCAGAACCACAGCGAATATTTTGTCCAGGAGATGCGCCATAGCGCCAGGGTGTCACCACTATTCGAGGCCGCCGTATTTCGCACGCCAACGCGGATCGTACAGAGCATGGCCAAGGCACTTGGACCGCTGCAATCGGGCCATATGAACATTTACCTGGGCATGGTAGGGGTATTGTTGGTGCTCATCCTTGCGCTCGGCCTCACCTGAATCACCGGCGGGGCATGTTTTCCGATAACCACCGCCGCTATCTCGCCACCACTCTGCGCCATATCGAACGCGAGGTGGACGAGTCGATTGCACAACTGCGCGGCGACGACAAAGACGCGCTGTTCCGCCATTACCGCCATTTCCCTCCGCAAGAGCGTATCGACACCTTGATGGCCCATATGGCGCGGCTGCGAGCCGTCATGCGCCGCTTCATGGATACGTATCAGATCGATTACCAGCATGACGACCTGATCGAGGCGTCCTGGAATTTCGAGACCCGCCTGGCGCTAATCCGCAATGCGGTGTATGAGCTTCGCCCACGCAATTTGCGCGGTTACGGAGAAATAAGCACGGAAGACGAGCAAGCCTGCCGCGCCTTGTCCGCCGAATTGGCCATGCTGCTTAAAACCATGGGCAGCGAGCTCCGCCGGGAGCCATTGCGGTTACCGACAGGCACCGATGACGCCCCGCTTGCCGCGCTGGCGGAGATCATCGAGCGCCATCGATTGTTCGAATACCGCAGCCGCCTTGAAGCCTTGCTGGCTCGCGAGCAAGGCGATCGCATGGAAGTGGCCTTGCTCGGGCGCGTCAGCAGCGGCAAGTCATCCCTGGTCAATGCTCTGCTTGGCCATCCGTTGCTTCCCGTGGGAGCCGTGCCGGTGACGACGGTGGTCACACGCATTCGTTACGGAGAAACCCTTGACATTCGTGCCATGGATGTCGAGGGCGTAATGGAAACCGTTGCGCCTGAGAACCTGCGTAGCTACGTCGATGAAGCGGGCAATCCTGGCAATCGTCGTCGCTTGCGCGAAGTAAGCATCCATTTTCCCGCGCCGATACTTCAGGATGGGATCGTGCTGGCCGATACGCCTGGCCTCGGATCGCTGCATACGCACGCCTCCGCCCATGCGCTGGATTATTTGCCGCGTTGTGACATGGGCATCGTCGCCATCGACGCGGCAGCGACCCTGATGCCGCAGGACCTGGATATTGTCCGCGCACTTCGCGATGCGGGCGCGCATTGGCTGGTCGTGCTCACCAAGGCCGATACCGTAGCGGGCAGCGCGTTGGAACAACAGCGCGAGTACGTGACGCAGGTGCTTGGCGAGGCCTTGCAAAAACCGATAACCGTCTGCGCCGTCAGCGTAGAGCCTGAGCACCGCGCCGCGCTGAAAACATGGCTGGACAACGCATTCCGGAAAAATCTCCGGGAAGCCGCGGAGCAAGCCGGCATCCGCCACCGGCACCGCGTGCTGGATCTGGCCAATCGAGTGCGCACCACCTTGCAACAGGCGATCGCGGAGCAACCTGCATCCGCTTTCGTGAACGATGCACCGGCGGTCCATGCCGATATCCTGGCGGATCTGGAAGAGGTCCAACCCGCACTGCACAGCCTGATCCGCCGCCTCGCGGAACGCGGACCGGAGGTCATTATCGAAGAAATGGCGACGCAAACCCCCGCTGGCGTGACCCTGACAGAGAAAGACCTGTCTGATCGTGCGGCCGCCCTCGCCGATGCGGTGGTCCGTGATGTCCTGGATGAGCTGCGCCGCGTAACCCGCGACATGGATCCGGATACCGTTGCCCAGGTGCTACGTGGCGTGCCGCCCTTCGCCGCGGCGTTGCCAAACAAATTCTGCGTATCGGCAGGTTCGGGGCCGCGTCTATGGCGTCGTCCGTTGCTGCGGCGGCACCTGCAGCGTGTACTGGATGACCGGTTGACGCAAAGCTTCGATGGGTACGCCAACGAACTGAATCATTGGTTGGATCAAAGCGTGCTGCAGCTACGTCACCACGCCATGGAATCGGCGGACGCCCCGCTTTCCGAACGCCAAACCGACATCCATGTACTTCAAGCCGATCTCGAACGGCTCGTCACATGGCTAGGCGAACCGGATCCCCGAGCATCGGCAAGCATTTCGCAGCGCCCTGGCTAGGCCATGGCCGCCTCGAACGCTCTCCTCTGCCCCGAATGCCGTGCGGCGATCGCGCCGTGACGCGCCACGTCGACGCATTGCTGGCGGCAACTCCATGAGCGATCCGACTACTCCGGACGATACCGCCCAGGTCGCTGCATGGCTTGACGATTTGGCCCGGCGCGAAATGGCCATCGAGGCTATCGCCGCCCTGGGCTCTCGCGCCATCGACCCGCTGGCCAGCTACCTCGAGCACGGTCCCCAGCCGGTCTCCCAATCACGTGTGCTGGCAGTGGAGATGCTGGGACGCCTGCACGATGCGCGCGTACCGAAGCTGCTGCGCAAGCTCCTTCGTGCCCAGCCCTTGCACGATTTGCCGCCCGAACTGTTCGAATCCGAATACCGAGTCAAGGATGCGGCGATCAAGGCGCTGGTGACGCAACAGAATGCTACCGAAAACGACGTTGCCTGGGGCATTCAAAGTGAGCGATTGCCATCCGCCGTTCGTGCGGCGGGGACCTTGGGATTAGCGAGCTTGCTGCCATCGATAGTCGGCTTGCTGACCGATGATGTGCTCGCCGCCCCTGCCGAATCGGCGCTCCAAGCATTGCGACCAGAAAGCATCCGGCCGTTATTGGCAGCAATCCAGGCCTGGCTGGATCCTTCGCAGGACACGCCACGCATCCGTCTGGCGCTCATCCGTGCGTTCCGCTGGCTGGCCGCCGCGAACGTAACCGTAACGGAAAACCTAACGGACCAGGCACTCGACCATGCTAGCCCGATGGTGCAAGGTGCCGCGGCGCTGGTCGTGCGCGATAGGCAGGCTCCCTCCATCGTGGCGGCGCTTTTACATGGTGCGTTGAGCAAAGAGCCGCTATTGGCCTTCGACTGCCGTGATCGCCTTCAAGAAGTGGAGCAGCCGTTGGTTGAGCCGGCATTGGAGGCCTTGCACATCGATAGGGAAACAGACGTCTATGGCAATGCCCATGCTTCGGATATCTGGGGACGCTATTGGCTGTTGACGCGGTTGCTGCAATTAACCCGCCACGATGCCGCCAGTTTGTACCGCGTGATGGCTGTCGTTTCAGAAGGTGAGCTTGTGGCAGGCCTGCATCGATGGACTTCCCCCAGTGCGATCTCGCTCAAAGCGTTGCTACGACACCCCGATTCGCACGTGCGCGCCGCCGCCGCGGCAGCAGTCGAACGGCTGGAACCCTTCGAAACGGGACACTGGCTTGCCGATCGACTGGGCGACCGTGACCGCCATGTGCGGCGGCAGGCCTATGCCGTCTTGCGGCACCGCATCCAGGCGCGGCATATCCGCCTGTCCCGTGCGGACATACCGCTCTGGGCATGGTGTCTTCATCCCCTGAAATGCATGCATCTGCTACTGCTGTCCCGATGCCCATGACGTGGCGACGTCGGCCATTCCTGCAGCGGCGTTATTCCGCCGCGCCGGCGATACCGAATTCAGCCGGGAACTTGGCCCAGAACAAGGGCGCCCCGTCCTCGTGGACGATCTCCAGCAACTTGGCCGCGTCGGTGTCGTCCACGATGAACTCCACCAGGACCGTCATATCACCCGCCAGTTCGAAGAAATGTTGCTCGTGCATCACCCCGTGGCGCCCAAAGCCCGCGATGGCCTTAAAGACCGATCCACCGTGGACGTGGGTCGCCTTGGCCTTCTCCAGAACCCATTCGTAGAGCAGCATGCCGCGGTGCTTCTGGTTCTCGTGCATGTAGAAACGAAGGGAATAACCTTTCATAACGAGCGCCTCCAATGACGAAGTCAGCCAAAAACGCACCGGTATGCCGCGTTGCACCACGCACACTCGTCATGCCTGAACGCGCTCGCCAATCCACACCGGCTCAAGTCGGCATCAGGCAAAAAAGGGATAAAAGTCGGCATATCCAGGGGCGTGCAATACTCGGTGACAATAAACAGCGGCCGAGCTCACGGGTAGCGTCGATACAGCGCCTCCACCCGAAAGCACGGGTTGGTAGGCATCATCAGCCTTGCGGCGGTTCAGGGAGGCATGCCATCTCCCAGGTGCGTCCATAGTCGAGCAGCAAGACGGGATTACGTCAATAGCCGGGCCGTCTGCCGCGGCATTACTGGTTTGCCTGATCAATAATCCAGGGAGCCATGCCTGTATCAACAGCGCCTGTGCCCCCGGATAGACTGAGCAATAGTCGGTGATAAGGCTGCCTGGTTATCGCTTCACCAAGTTGCCGGCGCGCTTTCGCTGGTGTGGCCTGGGTACGCGGCCCTGCGGGGCAATGCAGGAATGCAACAGGGCTTAGCGCGGCTTTTTTGATTTTTCGCCAGTCGCAGGTTTCCTAACCGGCCTATGCGCCTTGCGAGCGCCAGCCGATGGCTCGAGATCCTTCCTTGATGACGAGCCCATATAACCCACCAGCTTCTGCCGCAACTCGTTGACGCTGCCGATACGCCCCATGACATTGCCGCTTTGTTGGATGGCCGACGCAATCAGCAGGCTGAAAAGACTGATCAGGCCACTGTAACTATGCCAAACCCAATTCGCCCGAACCATCAACACATGCGGGGTAAGTTCGCGAGCCCAGTAACAGTCGGTGTCCGTGATCAATACCAGCGGAATACCTCTCGCCGCCACCTCCGTGGCGAGAGGACGGAACTGCTTGAAGTAACGGCGCACATCAATCAGTACCACGCAACTTTTGCGCGTTGAATCGAGCAGCATGTCCAGATAAGCGCCATCGCTACCGGAATGGAACGAGACGTTGGGCCGGACCTGTTGCAGCATCTTGGCAAGCCCCTGGCCCAGGAAGCCCGCATGCTGAAAGCTCGCCACCGATACGCGATCGGCCGACACCAATTGCTTCACGACAGAGTTCCATTCATGCGTCCCCACCAGCGCATGGACTTCGGATAACGCGCGAATTTCTTCTTGCAGGTGCGCGGCCACCGCGTCGCTATCCTTGGATGGCGCCGGCTCCGTGTAGAGCTGCTGCCATGTGCCTTTTCCGCGCAGCGCCTCTTTCAGCTCGGCGACTCCGTCGTAGCCAAGGTTGCGCAAAAACCGCCCCACCGTCATCGCGCTGACGCCCACGTGCTCGCCCAGGGATACGGCCGTCTCGAACGGCACATCATGGATGTTTTGCAGCATGTAGCTGGCGATCTTCTGTTCGGACGCTGTAAAACCGTCCCAGCGGTCTTTGAGCTCTTGCTGCAAGTCCTTGATCATGGCCGTTCTTTCATCCGGAAGGCAGGGTGGTCAGGCCGGCGCCCGGAAGCTTTTCGGAATAGCCCGCGCGCAAGCCCACGACATATAAAAGCGTAGCGGCAAGACCCGCCACTGCGCCAATCATTGCGAAAAACCAGCCATGCGACAGTCCGCTCCACAGCGTGCCCAACACTCCCGCCAACAAATTGCCAAAGAAGCCGGCGAAGAACCAGATCGCAATGCAGGTAGCGCGAAAGCCATCCGGCGCCATGTGGCCGAACAGTCCCAGACCCACGGGCAAGATATACAGCTCACCCAGGGTCATCAGCACGAACCATCCAGCCAGCCAGGCCCAATGCGCATGGGTGCCGTGTGCTTCCGACCACGCTGCCACGAGCGCCAATAGCAAATAGGACACGCCCACTGTGGTGGCGCCGAATGCCATCTTGTGCAACCAAGGCGTTTCGATACCCCGTTTCGCCAAACGTGACCATCGCGCAAGCAGCAAAGGTGTCGCGATGAAAACCAAGAGCGGGTCCAAGGCCTGGAACCAGGTCATCGGGATGCTCCAGGTGGCGGTGACATGGCGATTCACGCCTTCGTCCGCCCACAGGGCAATCGTGTTGCCCACCTGTTCGTAGGCGCCGCGAAATACCACGACGATGGCGGCGATCCCAATTAGAAACAGAAGCCGTTGCATCGCACTACGGTCGAGCGGCGCGCGCGCGGGTATGGCCGGACCGCTTATCCGGATCGTCTCTGCCGGCAGATAACGGCTACCGGCCACATAGATGACCAGCGAAAGCAACATTCCTATGCCGGCCGCAGCGAATCCCCAATGCCAGCCATACGCTTCACCAAGGCTGCCGCAGACGAACGGGGCCAGGAAGGCACCGAGGTTAACGCCCACGTAGTAGACGTTATAGGCGCTTTTGCTGCGCGGATCGCCTTCCCGATACAAACCTTCGATCTGGCTCGCGAGGCTTGGGAGGAATAACCCGTTGCCGAGCGCGATCGTGGCCAATGCCGGATAAAACAACGCTTCGGAAGCCATCATGAAATGGCCAAGCGCCATCGTGGCGCCACCGATGATGACGGCTTTGCGCTTGCCCAGCCAGCGGTCCGCCACCACGCCGCCAAAAACCGGCGTGAAGTACACCAGCGCCGCATAAGCCCCGTAGATGAGCGAGGCGGCTTCCTGGTGAAGATCCAGCCGCTTGGTCATGTAATAGACCAGCAAGGCGCGCATGCCGAAGAAGGAGAACATCTCCCACATTTCGGTCAGGAACAGCACAGTCAGGCCGGGCGGATGTCCAAACCAGTTTCGTTGCCGCAGCGCTGGACTGGTGTTGGACATGGCGGCCGTACTCCTTGAAGACATTACGCGACAGCCGTGGCCGGCCCGCCCCACACGCTATCCGGACACCAGATGCGCCCGTCCCGGTAGCTGACCGAAGGCGTGCGATCTGCACTGATGAAAACCGGACCATCCAGATCCACCACCGAACACATGGCTCCCACCACGAACGCCGGCGCCATCGACCACGATGACCCCCCCATGTTGCCTACCATCAGCTCGAACCCACGTTCACGTGCGGCGTTCGCCAGACGCATAGCCTCGGTCAAGCCGCCGCACTTGTCGAGCTTGATATTGATCACCTTCACCCTGCCCTCCAGCTTGGGCAGATCGTGATGATCCTGCACGCTTTCATCCGCGGCGATGGGTATGGGACTGTCCAGTCCATCCAGCCAGGCTTCCTGGCCGACCGGGAAAGGCTGCTCCACGACAGCGACGCCGGCTTCCACGAAAGCGGGCATGGCCGCGGCAAGCGAATCGGGCGTGAAGCCCTGGTTGGCATCGGCCATCAGCCAGACATCCGGACGCGCCGCGCGCACCGCCCGCACGCGCTCCGCATTGCCGTCATCGTTGGTCAGCTTGATCTTGATGGCGCGCGCATCGAGGAGCTTGCGCGCTTCGTCGGCCATCACTTCCGGATCGTCCGCGCCCACCGTGAACGTGGTCAGCAACGGCCTGGGTGCCTGCATGCCGAGCAATTGCCAGACGGGTTGACCTTGGCGCTTGGCCTCAAGGTCCCAGAATGCGCAGTCCAATGCATTGCGCGCGCCGCCCGCCGGCAGCAGGTCCAACAATTGCTCACATGTGACACCCGACTCGATGACATCGCGCAAGGCTTCGATTTGCGGCTGCATCGTCGAGGGCGTGTCGCGGCGATAATAGACACCGATGCCTTCCCCGCGGCCGCAGACTTCGCCGTCATCGAGCTCCACGATAAGCATTTCGAACTCGGTGAAGGTGTAGCCGGTGATATGGAAGGCTTGCACCAGCGGCAATTTTTCAATGCGCACACGCAACTTCAAGCGGGCGTTCCTGGGCTCTGTCATGGTCGTTCCTCGTATCAGAAGTGCGTGTTGAAGCTGACCAGGCCAAAGGCCAGGATGAACCAGCCCAGGTACAAAGCCGCCAGCCCCAGCAGGGTTTCGCCCAGGCGTACCCACCAACCGCGCCTGGCAAGCCAGGCACGCACTGTGTTCAGCACGATCGCCACGACGCCCACCAGTGCGATCACGCCCACTACGTAAAGCAGACCCATCCACGGCGCTGCCGTACCGTGCAGCAATAGGTTCTCGTTCACGCCGGCGGCGACAATCAGCACGATCCAGCCCAGCAGAGCGACCAGCAGCGCAAGCGCGCCTAGCCGCGACAGCTGGCGCGTGACAAGAAGTTCGGCGGGCACGTTGAGGGATACGCGGTAATGGCGGCGCACGAACCAACCCGCCAGCCAGGTCACTACAGTCACCAGCAGGGTCGCCAGGGCCAGTCCCGCCAGCAGGCCGCCACCACCCAGACTCCTGAGCGTGGATACAGGCTGGAAGACTTCGATCGCGGGCAGGTAATCGGTAGCCCAGTAGCGAATGCTTCCGTCGGGACGGGTGACGAAGTCCAGCTTGTCCTGGCCGTTTACCTCGCGGTACTGCAAGGGACCCACTTCGCGCCAGTGAAGCGGCTTGCCAGCATCGTCCGTCAGCATGGATACGGCCAAGGTGCCGTCCGCCTGCGCCGTGACGCTGGTCTGCGCCAGCATGTAAAGCATGCGCAAGGCGCTTTCATTGCGGCGCGTGGCCTGGTACCAGCCCGCCACACGTTTGGCATCTTGCCTGGCCGAGGGCCACGCGGGTTGTGCTGCCGGCGCATAAGGGAAGTACCGGTCCAGGAAATCGTGGAAGATCGCCGCGCGGATCATCCGGGTTCCCCCCGCATCAGGGCTCCCGGCGCTGTTGAACGACATGAAGATACCCACGTGCTGGTCGAGCAACAGATGCAGGTCGCTATGGAACAACACCGTGTCACCGCCGTGGCCAATGATACGAAGGCCATTGCGGTCTTCCTGATAGAAGCCCAGGTCGAACCCGTTCAAGCCCGGCGCCGGCGTGTATTGCAGGCTATGCATCAACTGGACAGTCGACGGTTGCAGAATTTGCGTATCGCCGTAGTGTCCATCCTGCAGCTGCGCGATCATGAAATGCGCCATGTCCATCGCGCTGCTGCTCATCGCGCCGGCCGGCGCAGGATCGACCAGCTCGAATGGCTGGGCGACCCCGCCGGAGGCGGTCTTGTAGCCTTTGGCCATCAGTGGCGCCAACGCAGGCGGCAACGGTTGCGCAAAGGTGGAGTGCGCCATATCCAAGGGCTTGAAGATGTGCTGCCCGATGTAATCGTCGAAACGCTCGCCTGATATACGTTGCACGATGTAGCCGGCCAGACCGCAACCGTAATTGGAATAGGCAACGATCTCACCGGGCGGGAAAATGCGTGCCGGGATGTGGGTCTTGAGGTAGCGCTGCAGATCCACGTCCGCGATCGAAGCCGGCAGCAGGTCCCTGGCCTCGTCTTCGAAGCCTGGCGTATGCGTCATCAGGTTGCGCAAGGTAATGGGCTTGCCCTGGTAAGGCGGAATCTTGAAGTCCAGGTAATCGTTGATGTCCCGATCCAGGTTCAACCTGCCCTGCTCGACCAGTTGCATCACCGCCGTCCACGTAAACAGCTTGGAGGTCGACCCAGGACGAAACAGTGTCGCCTGCGGCGATACCGGCGTGCGTTGCGCCAGGTCGGCATAGCCATAGCCTTTGGCGAACAGCACGCTGCCATCCTTGACCACCACCACGACGCCGCCGGCGATGTCGCTGCGGCGAAGGGCAAAAGGCATCAAGCCGTCGAAGAAGGCGCCCAGGTCCTGTGCGGTCATGGCGGGCGCGGCGCCAGCAATGGCGGCAGGAGGCGCCTGCCCGTTCGTTGGCGATGTTTGCGCCGCGACGAGGCTGGTACTCAAACCGGCAAGCAATGCCACAAGGCATCGGACGTGACGATTCATCGTAATACTCCGTACTTGGATACGTTGATGGCGTGGATGCCTAGAAGTCGACGCTGGCCGATACACCGATCGTGCGCGGCCGCTGGTAAGCCGCCGAATACGGGCTTGCCAAGGGGATGATCGACTCCGACGAGACCGAGGTGAGTTCGCGCTCGTTGGCCAGGTTCTTGGCGTAGACCTCGAACGTCCAATTGTCGTAATTGGCGCCTACGTGCAGATCGACATTGCTGTAACTGGGCAATCGAATGCGCGGCCCGGGCACGGCGTTGAAGTCCGAGTAGCGTGTGCCGACGTAGCTGACATCGCCGCCCACGAAACCGGACCAGCCGCCGCCGATCGGAAAGTTGTAGTCCGCACCGATATTGCCGGACCACTTCGGCACGTAAGGCAGCGGATCGCCCTTGAGCCCATAAATGCTTCCGGTTGGCGTATTCGACGACAACTGCGCATTCGTGTACGAAGCATTGGCCCACACCGTGAATCCCGCCAGCGGGGTATAACGCCAGCTGGCTTCCGCACCGGCGCTGGTCGCCTTGCCGCCGTTGCCCAGGAAACTGATGCCATCTTCGGTGGTGGTGAGCTGGACCTTGCTCCAGTCGATGTAGAACCCGTCGACATCGAAACTCATGCGATGGTCGAGCAACAACGCCTTCAAGCCCGCCTCGTAGCTGACCAGTTTGTCGGGATCGAAGGTCAACGGCGCACCCAGGTCAGGCGGCACGCCCATGTTAGGCCCGCCCGGACGATAACCCGACGCTATGCGCACGTAGGCCATCAGGTCGTCGGTGAACTTGTAGCTGGGATTGAGCAGGTAAGTGACCGGATGGTCGGAACCATTGCCGTTTGTATCGAGCGTTCCCAGCAACAGGCCGCTGCCTATTTCCGAATAAGACGTGCTGTCGTTGCTGTAGCGGACACCCGCCTGGATACTCAACTTCGACGTTGCATGCCAGGTCAGGTCGCCGTAGCCGGCCCACTCGGTGAAGATGGCCGGTCCTACCGATACGAGGCCCAGTGCAGGCAGCGCGAGCGGCGCCCCGGTATTCGCGTCAAAACCCAAAATATCCTGCGTGTCGACCGTGTGCTCGCGCGTATAGAACATGCCCACGCGCCATTCCCACATCTGGTCCTGCGGCGATTGCAGGCGAAGCTCCTGCGTCACTTTATTCAGCGCGATATTCTGGAACTCCGAATAACCACCGTCGCTCAAGCCAAATACCGGGTTCAATACCGGCCCATAGATATCGGTAAGGTCGGTGTTTTCACTGAAACGCTGCGTGCCGTAACTGGTGGTGGATATCAATTTGGCCCAACCGAAATCCGCATTCACCGACAGGTCGTACAAGCGATACTTGACCTTGAACAGGCCTGTGCCGGCTGCGCGTGACTGATCCTGCCAACCATAGAGCGGTTGCAGCGTGCTTGGGTTGATATCCACCCCGCTGTTGGCCAGGCCGTTGCTGCTCAGATTCTGGGCGAGCGTCGAAAAACGGACAGACACTTTGTCGCTTGGCGTCCAAAGCAACTGGGCGCGGGCACCGCTTACCTTGGCCTCGTTGACGTTCGTCTGGCCGGTTTTGATGTTGTCGATGTAGCCCGGGTCATCGCGATCGTAGACATTGATGCGCAAGCCAAGGGTATTGGCCACCAATGGAAGGTTGACCATGGCATGGGTGCCGTAGCCATTGCCGCCGCCTTCCACACTGTTGGTATCGAAACCCACGCGCGCGCTGGCTTCCGTGGTATCCGGCGGCGTGGTGACGAATTTGACGAGCCCGCCCAGGGTATTGGCGCCATACAGTGTGCCCTGCGGACCGCGCAGCACCTCGATGCGCTCCAGGTCGCTGGGATCGATATCCGGCGTAAGCATGCTGCCGGCTGCATAGATGGTGCTTGAGCCGTAGGGCGTATCGTCGATATAGGTGCCTACCGTGGCATTGGGCTGCATGCTTCCGGACGTGATGCCGCGAAGCACCAGCTGCGTCCAGCCATCGCCAGAAGAAATGGTGTTAAGCCCCGGAATCTGCGCCGCGTAATCGGCAAAGCCGAGCGCATTCTCACGCTCGAGCTGGGTGCTGCTGAGCACCGACACCGCCATCGTTACGTCCTGCAAGCGTTCGGTGCGCTTGTTGGCGGTGACCACGATGGTGCTGAGCTGCGTCGATGCCGGACTGTTGTTTGCCGCTTGTGGTTTGGCGCCGGGCGAACTGCTGGCGGAGGCAGATGGTTGCGGCGCTCCGTTCGAGTTGCCCTCGGCGGGCGACACGGCTGGGTCGCCATTGCCGTTCTGGACTTGGGCCGCCATGCACGGCGCTCCCATCAATGAGAGCGTTACAGCGATGCAAATGCGACGACGCATGCACGAAGATCGACTCGTATTCACGACACCTCCCCCTGGCGAAATGGACAACCCGTGGAAGGATTGTTAGTTCATTCACATTTTTTTGTCAATGTTAATTTACTAACATCGCAGGCCGGGCGGATAAGGAGCTGGCGCAAAAGGCCGATGGCTTCCGCATGGATAGCAGGGGCAGGCAGCCGGCATGCCCCCGCGCAACACGTTCGGCTGATCCGCCCTGCCCCGGAAATCGAAAGGCCCGGTGCGCGCGCAAACGCGGACCGGGCCTTTCCAGCGCCGAAGATCTGATTGCCGGGCTGTGGGTCAGTCGCTGCTGGCTGCGCCCGACACCACCGGCAAAAGGACGGCGCTTTGTCCATCGGGCCCGTGCTCGATCGTCACTGTCGCCTCGCGGTAGTCCGATGGCTTGGCGAAGAGAATGTTGGGCACATAGGTCTGGGGATTGCGGTCGTAGAGCGGAAACAGGCTCGACTGGATCTGCACCATGATCCGGTGACCGGGCTTGAACTCATAGTTCACGGTCGGCAGGCGGAACTTGTATTCCTGTACTTTGCCCGCCGGGATCGGCGAGGGGTCGGCGAAGCTCTGGCGATAGCGCCCGCGGAAGATGTCGAGCGAGACCGGCAGCTCATAACCGCCCATCGCGGGATCGGTCGGGTCGACGCCGGGATAGACGTCGATCAATTTCACTACGAAATCGCCGTCGGTGCCGGTGGTCTTGGCCAGAATGTCGGCGATCGGCGCACCCTGGACCCACACCGTCCTGGTCAGCACCGGCGTGGTGTAGGACAGCACATCGGGCCGGTCCACCACGAAGCGCTGGTCATGGACCAGCCAGGTGCGCCACCGGTCCTCATCCTTGGCCGAGATCGGGCGCGGCAGGTAGGGCACGGGCTTGGCCGGGTCGGAGACGTAGCTGTCGCTGCCGCCGCCCGGGGCCTGGAAACCCAGGCTCATGTTTGCCTGCAGATAGAGCGGAGTGAGCTTCTGGTCGCTTGCCACCTTCCAGTGGGAGAAGCTGCCCCAGCGCTTTTCGACCGGGTTGTAGATCATCGCCCCGGGCAGCGGTGCGGCCAGCGGCGTGCCGCGCAGGTAGTGGTTGAACCAGGGGATCATCACCTGTTGGCGGAACTCGGCGGTGGTATTGCCGGGCCATTTAAGCGGCCCGATGTTCCAGCCGTCGCGGTTGACCTGGCTGTGCCACCAGGGACCCATCACGAGATGGTTGTTGGCGCCGTGACCGGCCTTCTGGAGTGCTTCCCAGGCGTGGACGGCGCCGTAGATATCCTCCTGGTCCCACAACCCCTGCAACCACATGGTGGGTACGTTGGAGGGGTGCGCGGCGAGCAGCTTGTCCAGTGCCTGGAGCTGCCAGAAGGCGTCGTAGGCCGGGTGCGCAGCGAAGCGGTTCCACCAGGGGAGCTGCCTGAAGCCGTTGGCATCGGCATAGGTACCGGCCGAACCCGCGTCGAGGAAGTTGGTGTAGTCGTCGTAGTTCTCGCGCGGAATGCTCTCTCCCGTGCCTTTCACCGTCGTCTGGTCGGTGAAGTAATCGAGGTTTATCTGGCGCAAGGCGCCGTAGTGATACCAGTCGTCACCCATCCAGCCATCGATCATCGGGCTTTCCGGAGCCGCGACTTTCAGGGCGGGATGCGGATCGAGCAGGGCCATGGCGACTGTCCAGCCGTCGTAGGACGAACCAATCATGCCAACGTTGCCGTTGGATTGTTCCACGTGTTTCACCAGCCAGTCGATCGTGTCCCATGCGTCGGTAGTATCGTCGGTCTTGGTCGGATTGAGCGGCCCCATCGGCGGGCGCGTCATGATGTACTTGCCTTCCGATCCGTATTTGCCGCGCACGTCTTGCCAAACGAGGATGTAACTGCCGTCGGCCCAGTCCTTGTCGCCGGACCACACCGCATCAGCCATGTGCGGACTGTTGTTCAGCACGAAGCCATCGGCGTTGTAAGGCGTGCGTTCGAGCAGCATCGGCAGGTCGCGTGCGCCCTTCGGGATCAGGATAACGGTATGCAACTTCACTCCATCGCGCATGGGGATCATGACGTCGCGCTTGACGTAGTCGAAGTTGCCCTGCGGCGGTGTCCAGCTGGCCGGGATGTCGGACCCGGTCTGGATCATGTCGGGCGTGACCTTTGCCGAATCCTGGACCGAAGCGGGCGCCGCGAACGAGACGGCTGATATAAGACAGGCAAGCGAAACGATCGCTGGGCCCCGAGCGGCTGTTTTCATGTCCAGAGGATCCTCATGATGCTGGTGGTGTCGGCAACCCGTCATGGCTGCGCATTGCACTATGCGAATGTCCGCAAGGAATTTGCAACCCCCGCTACCTAAGCATGCCGCGCAGCGCGGATGAAGGATCTTCTCGACAGGTGGCTAGGGCGCACGGCCGATGATCTGTCCTTGGCTGTCGTAGCAGATAAGGTTGCACTTGAGCCCATACTTTCTGATATCTGACGGATTGACTGGAAACATCTCCTTGGCGACATCGGCCACCGGGCCGAACGGCGTACCCGTGCCGTTGACGCACTGGCCGTTCTTCTCGCACTCCAGCGAATAGGCCGGATAGCCAAGGTAGTCGACATCATCCACGCTGAGCGAGGAGCTGATCTTGCTCAGGCCATCTGTCAGCGCATCCTGAGCTGATTCACCGGGAAAATAAGATGCCACTGCGTTACCGTAGGTATCGCGGGTCAATAACGGCGCCTGTCCCGGTGCTGCCGGCGATGGCAACTGGACTGAGGCCTGTGCTGGCGCGGGTGTTGGCGTCGACACCGCCTCCTGTTGGGACATTTGCTGCGAAGGGGCGCCCTGCTGGAACCGCGACGGCTGAGCCGGGGCCGCTGGCTGCTGACCGGTCGGCGTCGAGTCATCCGATAAGAGACTGGCGAGACTCGGGTCGTCCTGCGCGAGTGCAGCGGAGCCGTTGCTGCCATCGCCCGCCCAGCGAGGATAGGTGTTCGACAGACTGGAGAACGAACCGACCAGTACGAAGACACCGACCGCCAAATAGATCAACTGCTGACGTTTCACTCCCGCAGGATTCACCAGGCGCAGCGTCTTGGCCGGATCGATGCCAGGAGCACACGCTGCCACGCTGCTCCAGCCCAGGCGGACACCCACAATGGTCAAGAACACGCCGAAGAACACGGCTCCGCTCACCGCTACCTGGAGTGCTTGTGGCGCAGCCGTGTCGCCTGCGTCAGGCAGCAGGGCAGCGATCACCCCGATGTATAGGATGCCGACAACGCATGAAAGGAGGTACAGCACCTTCGTTGACAGACCCATGTATTTCGGCGCGGAAGAGGCCGGCTGGAAACCATCGATCGCTTGCAGGCGATGGCTATTGCTACCCAGGTTGAACCCCATGTAGAGCACCCATGGCAGAACGATGGGTGCCGTGAAGCCGAAGACTCCGCCACTCAATGTGAGCGACAGGAGAAGCAACGGAAGCACGATCACATTGCGAACAACACTGAGCTTCTGCAGACCCGTCATTTGCGACAGGATTTTCAAGAAGGACTGCATCATGGATCCTTTATTCGTTTAATGAAAAAAAGTGCTCTCTGTTCTTGCGGGTGCAAAAGGTCCGACACGATGAGCCACAGTTTTTTGAACTGGCCGCATCCAGGCAGTTGATTTCGAAGGCGCAGTGACTACACCAGGGCAGAACGCCCACCGATCCCACCGTTTACTGAATCATCAAGTCCAGGACAAAGCAGACGATCCACGTGATGAAATACGCCTTGCCCTGATTGAGATTTTTGGCGCGTTGAAACAAATAAACCGGAACGAGCCACGTCCACCCGCTGAAGCGACTCGTATCCCATCCGGCACGCTTCAACCGATGCTCATCGAGGTAGGAAAGACCGATGTTCAGCGCAAGGGTGACGAACCAGTAGCTGTTCGCATGGAACGCCGCATCAGCCATGCCGCCATCATTGAGCGTATGGGCAATGATGTTTTCCAGGAGCATGCCCAGGATTGGCGCGAAGGCCAAAACCCAGATAAGGGTATTGTTGATGTGACGCCCGGCAATTGGCGGCGGCACAGCGCTGTGAAGATGCGTATTGAGCGCTGTGTTTTCCAGCTTCAGCCACTCGGGAAATCCCTTCTTCCACACAAGTGTTCCGTATGTGATCCGCCCGAACCGGATGAGTTCGATCATCTGCGATTCTGAAACAGGGCCTTTCCTTTGCCCGCCTTCTTCGTAAAACCAATCACCATCACTTGTCTGCTCCGTATCCATACATTCCCCTGTTTGATTCACATCGACGATGTATTTTTCCTGATGACGTGCGCTATCGAATCGAACACGCACATCTGTCCTGGCACCGTTCTCTTCCGCATAGTGGGCGGCCGTTGATGACCGCCCTTCCCGCGCTTCGTTGTCAATAAGCACTCGTGCTTATGCGACCGAACGATGGATAGCCAGATGCCTATAAGGAACCAACGCATGCAAGGATTGAGGGCCCGCATGCGAGATGGATTCCTGTTATTCGGCTCGTGTTTCGAGATACGTTGCCAGGCCCAACAGGGCAAATCCGTAAACAACAACAGCGCCAATGATCTTGAACATAGCCAGACCTCTCTCTTGGAAACCCTTACCAGGGCGGTTAATGCGAGCACCGGTGGTGTTGCATTGCATGGCATCTTAGGAGGAGGCACTGACAGGTCATGTCAGCTTGAATGCGAGCGAGGTCGAGTCATTGCGACCCGTGCATGAATAGTTGTCAGCCACTTGCTCAAAGCAAGAGGCCACCTTCAGTGGAAGGCGGCCTCTTTCAAAATATCACCGCTTTGCAGCAGCGAGGATGACCGAACGGATTGACAGAAAGCTCCGGCCGAACGCGCCCGACTGGATATTTTCCGCACAAAAAAGCGCAGTGTTGACGCCTTTTCCAGTGAACCGGCCTGAGGCGACCCAGCTTGCGATGCGGTACCTCAATGCACGAAATGCAGTGCGATCGCCACCACACCGAGTACCAAGGCAACCGCCGGCAGAGCCTGGCGCTTGAGCCTGGCCTTTACGCTAGCCATGTCCCGCAGCTGCCCTTCCAGGAATTCCAGCCGCGTGATCCACTGCTGCTGGACGCGCTCGACCTCGGCGATCTTCTGCTGCTGCGCCAGCACTTCGCGCCGCAGTTCCTCGGCGGCCTGGTTCACCTGCGTAATGCGTCCGGCATGCGCGGCGTCGACGACGGCCAGTTCCGCGTGCGCCGCCTCGATCCGCGCATCGAGCGCCCTGTCCGCCTCGCCCAGTCTGGAAAGGTCGCTCTCCATGGCCTCCATGCGCCCGTCACGCGCGTCGTCGCCCGCATCCTTCGCCTGCGCATAGGCGGCAAACTGCACGAGCTTTTGCTCATGCACGTCCACCAGGTCCTGATAGCTGATCTGCGCGGCAACATGATCCTTCAGTTCGGAGATGATCAGGACGGCCGCTTCGCGCTGGTTGCTGTCGAGCGTACCGGTGTCCTTGCTCAACTTTTCGAGCTTGTCGGCCAGCGCCGCATGAAAGCCTTTCAGCACGCCATGCTTCTTGATCTGCAGTTTCATCACCAGCTGTACCGCCAGCTGGGTCGTTTCCAGGCTGGCGCCGAGATCCTGCACCATCCCCGACAGGTCTTTGGTATTGCGCCCAGTCATCCCACCCCATGCGCTTTGCAACCAATTGCGACCGGCAAGATCCTTGGCCAGTTGCCCGGCGTGGCGCGTTTCGCCAATCGACTTTTCCAGCTTGCCAAGCGTCTCATTGAAATCGGCGAGATGCTGCTCGGCACTTATCAGGTCGCCGGCATGGCTGTCGTGCGTATCGTCGATGATAAAGACCGGATCGGACTGGTTCGGCTGTTCGATATCAATGATCATGCAAGGGAATCCTTTTTACCCGGAAGTGCGCGCAGCATCGCTTGAATATCCAGCGGCTCGATGGCGCGATGCTGGCGCAAGGCCTCGGTATGCCGCTGGGTGTCTTCGATAAAGGCCTTGGTCGATTCAAAGTACTCGTAGGCCACGCCAATCAGCTCGATTTCCCGCTGCACCAGCACCAGCAGCTGGTCGCAGGCCGCCCGCTGCGCATCGAGCGCGTCGTGCCAGCCGGTACGCAGGTTGACGAGGTAGCTCACGATCGCCGGCACGGCCTGGCGCAGGAAATAGCTGGTGACGCCGAAACCGATCGCCGACAGCGCGGCCGCGAGGTACGGTGCCGCAGGTCCGACCAGCGGCACCAGGTTGGATTCCAGCAGCGGATCCAGCGCATCCCAGAACACCAGCGATGCGCTGATCAGGATGGTCTCGGAGATCTTCCTGATCAGTTCTTCCTTGCTCATGGTCTGCGAACCGCGGTACAGCTCCCACGCCGTGCGCGCCAGGTAGAACAGGTTGCGGGCCAGCATGTAGATTTCGCCGATCGCCTTGGACAGCGCATTGACCACGAACTCGACCGCCGCGCCAAGCAACTGCAGCGGTGCGCTGACCAGCGCCTTGAGCGCTTCGAACACCTTTTTGAAAAAGCGCTCGATGCGCGCACGCAAAGTCGTCTTACCGCCACCGACGATATCCACCAATTCGTCCTTGAGGGCAAAGCAGACCGCGTCGGCCATTTGCTCCAGGCCGCCTGCCAGTGCATGGATGCCCGCCTCCGTGGCCGCGCCCAGCGCCAGCGACGCGGTGCTGCCCGAGGCGTCCTTCATTTTCTTGGCTTCGATATTGCTGCGCTTGCCCTGCTCGGTCTTCAGTTCCTCGCGCGTATTGATCGGCGGTTCCTCGGTCCTGATCAGGTGCGCTTCCAGCGCGGCGGCGGTGGCTTCCGAGTCCATCACGATGTATTTCACCGTGCAGCCTTCGTCCAGCGCCGTTTCCAGCTTGTAGCTTTCGCCGGATTTCTTGCCCTGGCGATAGGCATTGAGATGGCCGGCCACCCAGCGCGTTTGCAACTTGGTGCTGTCGCCCACATAGAGCGGCTTCTGCGCCTTGTCGTAGACCACGTAGACGCCGGGTTGCTTCGGCACGTTCTCCAGGCCCTCGGCCTGGCCGTTCGTGACGGTGAATTCGCCATCGAACTTCATGCTCGACAAGGAGGAAATGCCGCTGCTCAGGCTTTTCTGGATCATCTCCTTCCAGGCTTGGCCGCGTTGGCCGACCGCCAGCACGCTGGAAGCGGAGGTGGCATCCAGGGTATCGGACAGTACTGCTCCCGGGTCGGAGGTCTTGGCGTTGGGCCGGGAATTTTTCTTGTTGCGATAACCGGCGACCAGCTTGCGCCGCATATTGCTCATGGCGCGTTCGACGATGGTATTGGCCAGATCGGGAAGAACCACCACTTCCCCGGCCTGGGGCGTTGCAGGTGTGCTCATTGAATCGTCTCCATAACTCTCTGCGATAATCGTCGGCAAACAGTCGCCGCGGCGACTGCATGACCCTGCCTCGTCATTTCAGATACTCTCTCAGCTCACCGTCCATAGCTTCCTTGAGCCACACCGGCTCGAGGATTTTCACGTGCGGAATCCAGTAGCGGATCGACGGCAGAATCTGGTTGGCATGCCCGATGTGGCTGCTGACGATGAGACCGCCGTTTTCGAGAGATTTGACCGTGGTTTGCTGTGGCAGCAGCTTTCGGCGCTGGAAGTAGTACGCCGCCTGCGGGGCAACACTAAGCAGCACCTCGGTTTTTTCTTGAGTAAACCAGACATCATCGTCGTCGTCGATTTGCCGATGGATATCCTGGCGAGGCGCGAACGTCTCGTCGTTTACATTGAGGTTCACGATACGGCTCAAAGCGTAGGACTTAAGTTGCCCATTTTCGGACGCCGCCAAGTACCAGATGCCTTTGTTATTCACTAATCGATAAGGCGCAACCGTGCGACGCTTATCCGCGTAAGTAAAAGTGCAACACTTGTGCTGACGAACCGCATCTTCAAGCTGCTGAAACTGCAGATCATGCGGCTTCAGTAATTCGTAGTGGTGTCCTCTAACGAGGATGCTGCCTTGACTAAGCGTCTCCAATAGCGCCACCAGAAAACGAGGGGTGCTGTTCGGAAACAGCTGATCAACACCCGTAAGCTTGGCAAACGTCGCCAAGTCTTTCGGCTTCAGCCGTCCACGATAGGTTGGCGCCAGCTGGTAACGCCCATCGCCTAGCGGCTCGGCGATGCCAGCCAGGCGATTCATATCGCGGTAGATGGTGCGCTCGCTGACGCCGAATTCGACAGCCAACTCCTCCAAGCTGAAGGATTCTTCCTGGTTCAACTTGATAAGGATTTCGGCCAGCCGGTAGGCCAGCGTGTCGTGCCCGGATGATTTCATTGCGATTCCGCACTGTCTTCGATGGAATCAAGCTTGGGGCATGGTTCTGACAGGGTATGACACAGCACGCCCATCTTGATCCGGCATGCTCGCCCGCCTCGCGACTTAACAGCGGGCAAGCCCCCATGGACTTGAGAAGCAACAGCGCGAATCCGTGGGTTACGAGTTTCGCGGGCACGCCCCGATACCCTGTCTGCTGAAGCCAACAACATGCCTGACACTTCAACCCCCTGTCGAAGGATTTGTATTGCTTCACTCTCTCGCAAACGATCCTTGATGCGGATTCGTGCAATTGAATCGGCAAAGATCCGGTAATCCCCCTTTCTTGCTCGACAGACTGCGCTCCAGATGGAGCACAACCCAGGCAGAAACACGCGGTATCGCTCCGCATGTCGTCCTTTAACTTACCGAATGACTGACGGCAACAACGCTCGAATCAGCAAGTTACATGCCATGGACGCAAGTGAATAATTTTGCGAGTAAATCAGGGCTTCCGCCTTGCACGGACGCTGCCCTTCTTTCCACTTTGTTGCCGCTGTGCGTCAGTCGCCCGCATGCCTGCGAGCATTGCCGTAACGGACGATCTCATCGCTCGCAAACGTACCGGCGACGCCTGCGCCCTTCTTTAGTTATTACCGAATGAGCCGCAAGGTCCGGTATGCGCATAAGCAGACCCGCCACCAAACCCAGGCAGAACCATGCTGCCTATCGGAAGTTTAATGTGGTGCGCGCCTTATTAATTGCATCCAAATGAGCCAGCGTCTCGCTCATTGTTGGAAGCCCCATAGCCTGCTGTTAAGCATCGGAAACAGCATTAGGATCGGTGGGAGCGTACCTGATAGCAGACATGTGAGATTTGAGGATACGCGGGATCCTGATGCCCAATTCGGTCAGACTACTCCGTACCAGAAGTGCCCACGTCCCGGACGCGGCACGGACTAGTCGGTGAGACCGTACCGCTGTCCTAGAGCGGTTCTAACCTCAAAATCGAGATTGTCAGCTACCCCAGCGCGCGGTGACGTCGTACTCGAACAGCGCCTTGTTGCTATTCCTCTTGCGGATGACCGTCGACTCGATCTTGTCGTAGCCCAGCATCCGCATAGATGCCCCTAAGATTGTCGGTGTATCTACCATGTGCCCGAAGAACGTCGAGTTGCCAACGATGTAGTGAAGCTCCGCCCCCGGCGCCAGCACGTTGGGCAGCGACGACAAGTGCAGGTGCATGTCGTAAAAATACTTCAGTACGTAGGTTGCAAGGATGCCAGCGTTCTTCGTGTCAGTGGCTGCGATCCGGCTCACCGTGTCGGTGAGGATGTCAGGGAGCAGATGGCCTTTCGACTCCCAAGTAGCAAGTCTACTGGTCGCAATACCCCACGTACCACCGATGGCCTTCCAATCCATCTCACCAGCTTCGCGGGCCTCCTCAAGGAACTTCATCCAATACATGTAGGGACGAAGCTCTCGGATGTAGCTGATCCGGTTCGGGTACGGTGGCGAGGTCACCACGAGCCCGAAGCGCCGCCCCATGTCAGGTATAGCTCGGGCGTCCACTTCCACGACCTCGCCCACACCCGATAGCGGCGAGTTGCAAGACGAGAGCACCGATTCCAGGATGGCCGAGTAGAGATGAGTTACGTGCTCGACCTCGTAGTGGGCAGTCTCCGATGAGAAGGACATGGAGACGTGGTTGAACGCCGCCGAGGACGTCTCGATAACCAGACGGCAGAATGCAACCCAAGCTAGTCCATCAGCACGATCCTCAGCAGGTTCCCCGAACTGCTCCACGAGCGCAACACGGAATGCCGCGAGTACCTCCAGGGTTGTCGAAGACCACCATCGCTCAATGTTGAACAGCGGTGGGCGCCAGTTGTCCAGCTGAAGCAAGGCCTCAGTCCTGGCGATAGCAGCAGCGCATCCTTTCCGAACCTCTTGCATCTGGATGGCCTTGTAAGACCTGCACTTGACGTTACCCAGCCAGATCAGGAAGGGATTGATGTCGAATGAGACCGCCGCGTTCCCGTGCTCAGCCGCCGTGAGTGTGGTGGTGGCGGTGCCGGAGAACGGGTCCAGGATATCCACACTCGTATGTGAGCCCGCGATAATCTCCTTTACGAGTTTCACCGAGTAGGCAGGTGTGAGGCGAAGCCAACCGTGCCGCCCAAGCGACTTGTTGTACTTGAAGGTTAGGTCCGACCGTTGACCTACGAAGTCGCGTTCGGCATTAAGCATTCAGCAATGCCTCCAGCGTCTCGTGCATCTCTTTCTTGATCGCAGGAGAGTTACTGCGGAAGAAGTCAGCGAGGTCGAATCCGAGCACCTCACGGCAGAAGGTAAACAAGGATTCCGTCGAAGTACCAGCGGTCTGTCCTACGAGGATGCCACCACGGCTGTTCCTGTACCGCAAGACAAGATCCCCGTCGATCTGACCTGAGAAGATAGCGAACACGGGCATGTACCCCTGCGCCCATGCCACGGCTATGTTGTCGATGTCCCCATTTTGCCGCTTGCTATCCTTACTTTTGTAGCCTTGGCGCACCTCGAACACTGCACCATGCACAGGCATTTCCGCTCCGAGGATTTTGCAATAATCAGCCACCCACGATTCAACCCGTTGCTTTACTTCACCATTTCGGATGTCATCAAACAATAGACGTCCATCCAAAGACAGCGTTTTGTCCTTACCTGCCCCGGTTTTCGTTTTATAGGACCAGGCAGCGCTGCTCCTATCCTTGTAGCCGGTGGCATTGATGATGATCTCGCGAAAGAGATGCTCGCACCCAATGCCGATTTGCCGATAGACCGAGGTCATGCCGCCAGCAGCCTTGTGTGCAGCGTACATGAGTTCGGAATTCAGGCCGCACCAAGCATAGAAAGGATCAGCACCGTACAGGTCGGTGAACTGCCGGAGGGAGACCCCCTCCTCCTTGTTGCCCTGGCCGAATTTTGGCTTGTAGCGCTTACAGACCTTAAGCGGATCTAGAAACTTCTTGAGTAGCTCCTTTTCTGTTGCCACAGCCTTTCCTCTCATCATCGGTCTAGCCCGGTAATCTCGGAATGTTACTGTAGCCAGAAGCAAGAAGGGCGAATGCTCCAGTAGTACTACGGTCGCCCGACGACTGCGCCGAAGGTCCCGGCGCAGCTCGTTGGACGTTCGTCAACCGCATTGGCAAAATGCCGACGCTTCCTCGCCAAATATCGAGATAAGCCGCCAAATGCCTTCGCTCCGCGTGTCGTGAAAGTGCAAGTCCGACACGGGCAGCTTGTCACGCCATTTGCGCCAGTTAGCGTCGCGCTGGTCGTCATCCATCGCAAAGCACGGCACACCATCCATGCGCGGGAGCGCTTTCAATATCTCAATGGCAAAAGGCGATAGCGGCACGTCCCGCTTATTGCCGTTTTTCGTTTTCGGTAAATGCACGTAGCGCTTATCCAGGTATACGCGCGGCCACTCAAGCGCACATATCTCGCCCGATCATGGCTGTCTCGATGGCAATCAAAAACGCCAAGCCTAAGCGGTTCATGATGATCACCGCTGCGAGTGATTCGCCCACTGAGCGCGTGACGAACTAGCTTGATTTCGTCTTCGCTCACCCGGCGCATGCGCGGGTCGGCGAAGCGCGGCGCCTTGAATCCAACGAAAGGGTTATGCGTCATCCATGACCATTCCTTCCGGCTTCGGCGAAACATTCCGCGCGTATCAGGTTTATCTCGCGCAGCACGGACACCGCCTCGACCTCCTGTTGCCGCTGTCGCGGTATTCGGCCAAGTGATCCTTAGTCACGTCCACAGGCGCAGGGCGGCGATAGGGTCATCCTGCAAACGCTTGGCACGGGAAAGGAAAGGCAAGACCGGCTCTTGCCTTCGTTGGTGTATAGGCTATGCACTTCTTTCAGCGCGTCACTCACCAGCTTGCCTGGCACGTTGAAGCCCCATACCCGCCTCTGCCGCTAACGCCCACTGTGAGGCAGCGGCCTTCGTCCGGCACACCTTGCTCCGACGCTTGCCGTTCACCAGTACTTGAGCGCGCCAGCCTTTTCCTATGGGTAGATCGTTGCCATGCATGGGCAATTCGTGGGCACAAGGTGCGACTTTGGGCAATTCACTGCAACCAAAAGCAACTTAGGCGCCCCTTGCGGAAGCGCCTAAGTGCTTGTTTCTTCCTGAATTGCGACTTTTAGCAACCTGTCGCAATTTCTTAATGGTGCCCAAGGGGGGACTCGAACCCCCACGACTTGCGTCGCTACCACCTCAAGGTAGTGCGTCTACCAATTCCGCCACCTGGGCAGGTGTTTTTCTATTTTAGTGCTTGCTGGTCGATGCCGCGGCCGGAGCCGAAGGGGCCGGAACCTCGCCCTGCTGCGCCTTGGCCGGTGCCGGCTGGGCGGTTGGTACTTCGCCATTACTACCGTTGCCTGCTGCCGGCGCGGGTACCGCGGTTTGCGGCTGGGCCGGAGCGGCGGGCTGTGCATTTTGCTTCGCGGCAGGCGCGTTGCCAAGGCCAGCCATCACGCCGAGGTTGCTGGTGGCCTGTTGCTGGCGGATCGCGCCGCCATTCATTTTCAGGTACATGCCCATGCCGAGGCTGAGTGCGAAGAACAGCGCGGCAAGCACGGCCGTGGAGCGGGACAGGAAATTGGCCGAACCGCGAGCGCCGAATACCGTTGCCGAGGCGCCGGCGCCGAAGCCGGAACCTGCGTCTGCGCCGGCACCGCGCTGCATGAGGATCAGCACGATCATCGACGCCGCGATCAGGATGTAGAACACGCTGAAGATGACGAACATGGTGTCTCGCGTAGGGTTCGGTACCGCTCAGTGGGCGGCGTTGCAGATGGCCAGGAAATCGGCTGCGATGAGTGCGGCGCCCCCGATCAGACCTCCATCCACGTCCGGCTGCGCAAAAAGCTCTGCAGCATTGGCCGCCTTGACGCTGCCGCCATAAAGCAGCCGGGTCAGACGGGCAATCATAGCATCCCCTTGCGCGAGTTGGCTACGGATGAATGCATGCACCTCCTGCGCCTGCTGCGGGCTGGCCGTGCGGCCGGTGCCGATGGCCCAGACCGGTTCGTAGGCCACGACCGCGGTATCGAAGCTGGCGATGCCATTGAGCGCTACCACGGCTTGCAACTGGCGGGCGATCACGGCCTCGGTTTCGCCGGCTTCGCGCTGCTCCAGGGACTCGCCCACGCACAGGATCGGGGTGAGTCCGGCGGCGCACGCGGCGGCGAATTTGCGGGCAACCAGTTCGTTGCTTTCCGCGTGATATTGGCGGCGTTCGGAATGGCCAACCAAGGCCCATTGACCGCCCACGTCCGCAATCATGGCGGCGGCGACTTCGCCGGTGTATGCGCCCTGCCCTTCGTGTTCGCTGAGGTCCTGGGCGCCGAAGCCCATCCCTGAACTCGCGTATGTCGCACTCAGCGCGGCCAGGTACGGAAATGGAGGGAACACGAGCACGTCGACGTCGGCCGGCTTGGCTTTAGCGATCTCCTGCACCAGGGCTTCGGCCATCGAGCGGCTGCCGTGCATTTTCCAGTTACCGGCGACAAGCTTCTTACGCATGACTGCATCCGCTGCAAAAGGAAAGCTGGCAAGCTTAACCATCACCAAGGGGCACGGCAACGCGCCGGCCCTGTTCTCTCACTTCCCGGAAGCACACCATGACGCAAGCCCGCCCGCTCAGCTTGATCACCGGCGCGTCCGCCGGCATTGGCGCCGCTTTCGCCCATGCCCTGGCCGCGCGCGGACACAACGTAGTGCTGACCGCCCGACGTACCGATCGGCTTGAAACGCTGGCGGCAGAATTGCGCGCGACGCACGGCATCGACGCCACGGTGCTGACCAACGACCTGGCCGAGCCGCACGCAGTGGAACAGTTATGCCGCGCGCTGGATGAACGCGGCTTGCAGGTGGACTGGCTGATCAACAACGCCGGCTATGGGGTGCCCGGCCGCTTCGACGAGAACGACTGGCCGGTACATGCCGATTTCCTGCGCGTGCTGATAACGGCGCCGACCGAATTGGCATGGCGGCTGATCGGCGGCATGCGCCAGCGCGGTTACGGGCGCATCATCAACGTGGCATCGCTGGCGGGACATGTGCCAGGCACCGCTCAACACACGCTGTATGCCGCCAGCAAGGCGTACATGATCAAATTTTCGCAATCGCTGGCGCTGGAAAACCAGGCGCTGGGAGTCCAGGTCTGCGCGTTGTGTCCCGGCTTTACGCGCTCGGAATTCCACGATGTCACCGGCACTCGCGCCATGATGAACAAGCTGCCGGATTTGATGTGGCAAAGTGCGCAGGCGGTCGTGCAGGAAGGCATCGACGCCGTCGAACGCGGCGAAGCCGTGCATGTCACCGGGCGCGTGAATCGCACCATCAAAGCCCTGTTCAAGCTGATGCCGGACCGCCTGGCATTGAAGATGTCGGCGCGGCAGTCGAAGCGTTATCGCGCGCAGGATTCTTCGACCTGACGCGGCGACGACGGTTGCGCTAACGCAACCGTCGTGCCCGCTGCGGATCAGCTGCTGATCCAGCGTGCGAGCAAGAAGGCGGCGGCGGAAGCAAGGCCACCGATGAACACGGTTTGCACGGCGCCGCGCACTATGCCGATACCGGTGAAGCGGCTCTTGGCCGCACCGAACAGCGCCAGCGCGATCAGCGTGCAGACGACGGAGACACGCAACGCCGGCTGCCATCCTTCGATCAGCATGTACGGCATCAGCGGCACCAGGCCGCCGACGATATAGGCACCACCGATGGTCAGTGCGCTGCGCAAGGCGCGGCCCGGTTGCGGTTTTTCCAGGCCAAGTTCGAAGCGCATCATGAAATCCACCCACGCCTCGTGATCCTGGTGGAAATGCGCCAGCACGGGTTTGCACGCTTCGCGGTCGAGGCCATATTGCGCGAAGATCTGCACGATCTCGCGCTCCTCTTCGCGTGCCAACTCGCGCACTTCGCGTACTTCGCGCTGGCGCTCGGCGTCATAGTGCTCGGCGTCGCCGCGCGCGGCGAGATAACCGCCCAATCCCATCGCGATAGCGCCCGCGGCGATTTCGGCTACGCCCGCCACCACTACGACCCGGCTGGCCACGGCCGCGCCGGAAAGGCCTGCCGCAAGCGCGAACGGCACGGTAAGACCGTCGGCCATGCCAATGACCAGGTCACGAACGACCTCGGAGGCGGTGAAATGCTTCTCGGTATGGTGGTGCTGCTTGGCGGCCATGGCTGGGTTCCTTGGGATGCGCGCCAATGTAGCCGCTTGCATCGATGAAGGTGCACAATGAGAAACACACGCATTGCGTTTTGCATCCGGCTGCGAACGGAATGCGCACCAACTCGCACGTTTTATCCGTTATCCCGGCAGGCGGAATAACGGACAGGAACTAGCAAGGCGTTCCTTCTCGCCGCAAGCGGCAAGCACTTCAGATCAGCTTGATCTCGCGCAAGCGCTGCATGAGGTAATCATGCGAACTGATCGGAGCGTCATAGCGGCGCGGGTTGTCGGCACTGATGCATTGGGGCAGTGGATCGAGCATCACATCCGGGTTGGGATGCAGAAAATACGGCACCGAGTAGCGCGGCTTGCGTGCGTTGTCGTTCTGCGGATTCACCACGCGATGGGTGGTGGATGGATACACATGGTTGGACAGGCGCTGCAACATGTCGCCGATGTTCACCACGATGGCATCGCCCTCGGTGGTAATGGGCAGCCACGCGCCTTCGCGGGTGAGCACTTCCAGCCCTTCCGCGCTGGCGCCGACCAGCAGCGTGATGAAGTTGATATCTTCATGCGCGCCGGCGCGCACGTTAGGAATGCTTGCCTCGGTGATCGGCGGGTAATGGATCGGGCGCAGGATCGAATTGCCCTGGTCGATCTTGTCCTCGAAATAATCTTCCGGCAGGTCGATGTGCAGGGCCAGCGCGCGCAACACGCGGCTGCCGAGCAGATCCAGCGCCTGGAACAGCTCATAGCCGAATTCGTGGAAACCCGGCACCTCTGCCGGCCAGAGGTTGGGCGGCATCACATCGGCGAAAGGCGAAGCGCGATCGATTTCGCGGCCGATATGCCAGAACTCCTTCAAATCGGGATACCGGCTGTCCTTGGCCGTTTCGACCTTGAACGGCGTATAGCCGCGCGCGCCGCCGGAACCGGGCACGTGGTACTTGAGCTTGGTTTCGGCCGGCAACGCGAAGAAACGCTCGAAGGCATCGTAGGCGCCGTCGATCAGTGCCTTGGCGATGCCGTGTCCACTGATGCAGCAGAAACCGAATTCGCGGTAAGCCGCGCCAAGTTCAGCCACAAAGGCTGCACGGTCGGTCTCGTAACGGCGGATGTCGAGGGTAGGAACCTTTTTGAACGGTGTATCCATGTCATTTCCACAGGTTGGCGTGCGGTCTATTTGTGTTCCGCCACCGCAGGGGCGGTGCACGTCGGGCCTGGAAGTCTGTCTATGCAAATGTCAGACAGGCTCCATTCCATGGCGACCTGGGGATCTGGGCGTAGCGCCGGCGATGCGGCGCTATTGGTTCACGAGCGTTCGGTGACGGATTTTACGACGTTCGCCAGGTGTTCGGCCATCTGCCTGACTTCGGCCTCGTCTGCCGCCTCCACGGTGACACGCACCAGCGGCTCGGTGCCGGAGGCGCGCAGCACTACCCGGCCGCGGCCGCGCAAGGCCTGCTCGGTTTCTTCCAGCGCCTTGCGCACGGCATCGCTGCCGAGCGCCTCACGTGCGCCAAGGGCACGCACGTTGATCATCACCTGCGGCATTTTCTGCAGGCCCTGGCGGGCGGCTGCCAGGTCTTGGCCGGCCAGCTTCAGCGCCTCGAGCACGGCCAGCGCGGCGACGATGCCATCGCCGGTGGTGGCGCGGTCCAGGCACAGCAGGTGGCCGGAGGTCTCTCCGCCCAGGATGCCGTCGTGTTCCTTCAGTTTCTGCAGCACGAAGCGGTCGCCGACGTTGGCGCGGATCAGCTCCACGCCCAGGCCGGCCAGCGCCTGTTGCAGCCCGAAATTGCTCATCAGGGTGCCGACTACCGGACCTTTGAGCAGTCCGCGTGCCTGCCAGCTGCAGGCCAGCACATAGAGCATGTCATCGCCATCGCCAAGCATGCCGTGGCGATCGACCACCTGCACGCGATCGCCGTCACCGTCGAAGGCGAAGCCGATATCGGCCTGCTGTTCCACCACCGCGCGCTGCAAGCCTTGCGGATACATGGAGCCGACGTTGTTATTGATGTTGAAGCCGTCCGGCTCATCGCCGATGACGTAAAGCTCGGCGCCCAGCTCCGCGAAGACCTTGGGCGCGACCTGGTAAGTGGCGCCGTGCGCGCAATCCAGTGCGATCTTCATGCCGGCCAGGCTGAAATCCTCCGGCACGGTGGCCTTGCAGAACTCGGCGTAGCGCGTGACCGCATCGGTGACGCGCACGACCTTGCCGAGATTTTCCGAATCCACGGTGGTGAATTCGGCGTCGGCTTCCTGTTCGATCGCCGCTTCGATCTCATCGGAAAGCTTCTCGCCATGGGTGGAGAAGAATTTGATGCCGTTGTCGTGGTGCGGATTGTGCGAAGCACTGATCACGATCCCCGCATCGGCACGCAGGCTGCGCGTCAGGTACGCAACGGCAGGTGTCGGCATGGGGCCAAACAGGCGCACGTCGGCACCTGCCGCGGCCAGGCCGGCTTCCAGTGCGGATTCGAACATGTAGCCGGAGACGCGGGTGTCCTTGCCGATCAACACCAGCGGGCGCCGGTGCGATTTTCTTTTCTGCCGGCCAAGCACGACGCCCAGCGCACGGCCCAGCCGCAACATGAAATCGGCACTGATCGGCCATTGTCCCACCCGGCCGCGGATGCCGTCGGTACCAAAGTATTTGCGTTCGCTCATTGCCACATCCTGCCTGCATTCCTACATCGCCACCGCGCGGTGGTTGATCAGCACCGCACAGCGAGCACATCACATTGTCGCGCCGGGTGGCGCCCACGCCGCCACCCGGCGCTCAATCATCGTCCGGCCAGCGCGGGGCCTTGGGTTCGTCCCGTCGCTCGGGTTTGTCGCCCGCCTGCACGGCATGCCATACCTTCAATGCATCGGCCGTGATGGCCACGTCATGGACCCGCACCATGCGCGCACCACGCTGCACGGCGATCAGTGCGGCCGCTGCCGATCCTGCCGCGCGCCCAGCCGGATCGCTGCGGCCGGTAAGCGTACCGATCATCGACTTGCGCGACAGGCCCACATAGATCCCGCTGCCCAGGTTGGCGAAACGTTCCAGCCGGCGCAGCAGGGTGAGATTGTGTTCGAGGTCCTTACCGAAGCCGAAGCCGGGATCGACCATCACCCGGCGCCGATCGATACCTGCCAGCTCGCAGGCAAACAGTCGATCGGTGAGGAAACGGTGTACGTCGCCGACCACATCGTCGTAGTGCGGGGCTTGCTGCATGGTGCGCGGCTCGCCTTGCATGTGCATCAGGCACACCGGCACGCGCAGCTCGGCGGCCGCGTCCAGGGCGCCCTCGCGACGCAGGGCGTAGATATCGTTGATCATGCCGGCGCCCGCGGCGACCGCAGCGCGCATCACTTCCGGTTTGGAGGTGTCCACCGCAATCGGCAGCGAGGTGCGCGCGACCAGTTGCTCGATCACCGGGATGACCCGCTGCAATTCTTCGTCAACGGAAATATCGGCCGCGCCTGGACGGGTGGATTCGCCACCGACGTCGAGCATGTCCGCCCCCTCTTCCACCAGACGCAGGCCGTGTTCCACGGCGGCGGCCGCATCGGCGAAGTGTCCGCCATCGGAAAACGAATCGGGGGTGACGTTAAGGATGCCCACCACGCGCGGTCGATCCAGCGTCAACGAGCGGCCGTTGCAATCAAGTACCGTGGCGAACGGATCCGTGGACATGGCTTACTCCGCGCCGCCCAGCGGCCCCATGAACTGGCGGTAGTAGCGCAATTCATCGATCGAATCGCGGATGTCCGAAAGCGCGGTATGCGCCGATTCCTTGCTGAAGCCGCGGGCAACCTGCGGCGCCCAGCGCCTGGCCAGCTCCTTCAACGTGGACACATCGAGATTGCGGTAATGGAAGAAGCGCTCCAGCAGCGGCATCTGCCGGTGCAGGAAGCGACGGTCCTGGCAGATGGAATTGCCGCACATCGGCGATTTGCCGGGGACGACCCACGCGCGGAGGTAGGCCAGCGTAGCCTGCTCTGCATCGGCATGCGCCACATTGGACTGGATTACCTGGTCCCACAGCCCGGAGCGGCGGTGCTGGTTGCGGTTCCAGGTGTCCATCGCTTCCAGCCGCTGTATGTCATGCCGTAGCGCGAACACCGGCCCTTCGGCCAGGATGACCAGGTCCTTGTTGGTAACGATGGTCGCGATTTCCAGGATTGAATCGTTATCCGTATCCAGACCCGTCATTTCCAGGTCGATCCAGATCAGATTGTCTTCATTGGCTTGGCTCATGCGCCCTCCTGCCGCGCAGTCTAGCTTTGGTTGGGGTGAATAGTGAATCAGCGGCAAGGGATGGCGAAGCGCCAGCCGACGGTGGCGAGCGCATCGCCAGCACGCAATGGCTGTTGCACGTGGCGCACCGGAAGCCGGCCGCGCCGCGCTTCGCTCGTTACTATTGCCCCTTCATGATTTGCGATTCCCTACACTGGTCCCATGCATACCCTTCTCTGGCACGACTATGAAACGCTGGGCATCGATACGCGGCGGGACCGTCCGGTCCAGTTCGCCGGCATCCGTACCACCTTGGAGCTGGAAATCATCGATGAGCCGGTGATGTTCTACGCCAAACCGCCGACCGACATGCCGCCCAGTCCGGAATCCTGCCTGATTACCGGCATCCTTCCGCAGCAGGCCGAGCGCGAAGGGCTTATCGAAGCGGAATTCGCCGCGCGCGTGCACGAACAATTGGCCGCGCCGGGCACCTGCGGGGTGGGCTACAACTCGCTGCGTTTCGACGACGAATTCACGCGCCAGCTGTTGTACCGCAATTTCTTCGAGCCCTATGCGCGCGAATGGGAGAACGGCAATTCGCGCTGGGACCTGATCGATCTGGTGCGCATGTGCCACGCGCTGCGCCCCGAAGGCATCGTGTGGCCCACGCGCGAGGATGGCACGCCCAGTTTCAAGCTCGAACACCTGGCCAGCGCCAATCACCTGCAGCAGGAGCGCGCGCACGATGCGCTCTCCGATGTGCATGCACTGATCGATCTGGCCCGCCTGATCCGCGTGCGCCAACCGCGATTGTGGGATTGGCACTATGCGCTGCGCCGCAAGCAGCGCGCGTTCGAACTCCTGGACGTTGTGCAGATGACGCCGCTGGTGCACGTATCCTCGCGCTACCCGGCCAGCCGCTGCTGCCTGGCAGTGATCGTGCCGTTGGCAATACATCCCAGCCGTCCCGGCGAAATCATCGTCTACGACCTGGCCCGGCATCCGGCGGACCTTCTTGCCCTGGAGGCCGAGGAAATCGCCGACCGCATGTTTACCGCGCGCGCGGATCTGCCCGAAGGCGTGGAGCGCGTTCCATTGCGCACCGTGCATGCCAATCGCTCGCCCGCGCTGGCGCCGTTGTCGGTACTGAAGGGCGTCGATATGCAACGGCTGCAACTGGACCTCGACAGTTGCCTTGCACACGCCGACCTGTTGCGCGCCGCCACCGGGTTGGGCGACAAGTTGCGCCGTATTTTCCAGCAAGCGGCCGAGCTGCCGCCGCCGGAAGATCCCGAGCTTGCGCTGTATAGCGGGTTCCTGCCGGATGCCGACAAACGCCTGCTGCGCGAAGTGCGTGCCACGCCGCCCGAACAATTGAGCCAACGCAGCTTCGCATTTCGCGATTCGCGCTACGCCGAACTGCTGTTCCGCTATCGCGCCCGCAACTGGCCGGAAACGCTGGCGCCGGACGAACGCGAACGCTGGGAAGCCTTCCGCACCGGGCGTCTTACGCGGTCCACGCCGCTCACCACGCTGACGCTTGCCGATTACTTCGCCAAGCTGACGCTATTGCGCAACGAACCGTCGGCAAGCGATAAATTCGCCCTGCTCGATCAACTGCAAGCCTGGGGCGACCGACTCGCCGCCGAGGCTGGCCTCCTGGCCTGACTGGACAATCCGACGCTATGCCCCGCTCCTATTTCTCACCCGCCACCTTCCGTTTCCTGAAAGCCCTGGCCCGCAACAACCATCGCGAATGGTTCCTGGCGCACAAAGCCGACTACGAACGAGACGTGCGCGATCCCTTCCTGCAGTTGATCACCGACTTGCAGGCGCCGTTGGCAAAGATCAGCAAGCACTACCGTGCCGATCCACGCAAGAACGGCGGCTCGCTGTTCCGCATCTATCGCGACACGCGCTTTTCCGGCGACAAGGAACCGTACAAGCCCTGGGCCAGTGCGCGTTTTTTCCACGAGCGCCGCCATGAAATTCCCGCGCCATCGTTTTACGTGCATATCCAGCCCGGCGATTGCTTCGTCGGCGGCGGCATGTGGCATCCCGAGCCGGATGCGTTGAAGCGCATCCGTGCGTTCCTGGCGGACAATCCGGCCGCCTGGAAACGCGCCACGCAATCCAAAACGTTCCGCGCGCATTTCGCGTTCTGGGGCGAATCGCTGACGCGGCCGCCACGGGGCTTCGATCCAGGTCACGAACTGATCGAGGACCTCAAGCGCAAGGATTTCGCGGCGGGCGAAGGCTTCGAGGAAGCGCTGGCCTGCTCCGCGGAGTTGCTGCCGTACATGGTGGAAAGCTACAAGCGGATTACACCGATGATTGATTATTTGTGTGCGGCGCAGGAGCTGGATTTCTAATGGCTCGTTGTTTGGCCTCTCATGCCGGGGAGAGGATCGAGACGGTTACATCGCTAGCGTTGCCGTGTCATCGCATGATGCTTTGAACAAACTTGGCGGCAAGGTTGGCCCCTCACCCCAGCCCTCTCCCGCAGGGGAGAGGGCGCAGAGCGTTACGCTTCCGGACGCATGTAGGGGAACAACAATACGTCGCGGATCGATGAGGAATTGGTCAGCAGCATGACCAGCCGGTCGATGCCGATGCCCAGGCCGCCGGTAGGCGGCAGGCCCACTTCCAGCGCGCGGATGTAATCGGCGTCGAAATGCATGGCTTCGTCGTCGCCCGAGTCCTTCGCGTCCACCTGGGCCTGGAAGCGTGCGGCCTGGTCTTCCGGGTCGTTCAACTCGGAGAAACCGTTGGCGATTTCCTTGCCGTTGATGAACAATTCGAAGCGATCGGTGATGCCCTTGTCGGTGTCGTTTTCGCGCGCCAGCGGCGACACTTCCACCGGATGGTCGATGATGAAAGTGGGCTGCATCAGCGTGTGCTCGACGGTCTTTTCGAAGATTTCCAGCAGCAGCTTGCCCCAGCCGTAGCCCGCCTTGACGTGCAGGCCAAGCCGTTTGGCGTGTGCGGCCAATGCCTCGCGGTTACGCAATTCTTCGCGCTTGATCTCGGGATTGAGTTCCAGCACGGCATCTTCCATGCGCCAGCGGCGGAACGCCGGGCCCACGTCGATGGCGGCGCCTTCCCACGACAGCTCGGTGGTGCCCAGGACGTTGCTGGCGGTATCGCGAATGACCGTCTCGGTGAGATCCATGATCTCGTGATACGTGGCGTAGGCCTGGTACAACTCCAGCATGGTGAATTCGGGATTGTGCCGGGTCGACACACCTTCGTTGCGGAAGTTGCGGTTGATCTCGTAGACGCGCTCGAAGCCGCCGACGACCAGGCGCTTGAGGTACAACTCCGGTGCCACGCGCAAGTACAGGTCGATATCCAGTGCGTTGTGGTGCGTGATGAAGGGTCGCGCCGTGGCGCCGCCGGGAATGATGTGCATCATCGGCGTTTCCACTTCCATGAAGCGGCGCGGCTCGGCTTCCAGCCATTGGCGCATGTAGCCGATGATCCTCGAGCGCAGCATGAAGGCGCGGCGTGCTTCTTCAGTGACGATCAGGTCGACATAGCGCTGGCGATAGCGCTGTTCCACGTCGGCCAAGCCGTGCCATTTGTCCGGCAGTGGGCGCAGGCTCTTGGTCAGCAGGCGCAAATGATCGGCCTTTACCGACAGCTCGCCGGTCTTGGTGCGCATCAATACGCCCTCGGCACCCACGATGTCGCCCACATCCCAGCTTTTGAACGCTTCGTAGGTATCTTCGCCGACCGTACCCTGGTGCACGAACAGCTGGATGCGACCGGTGAAATCCTGCATCTGCACGAAGCTGACTTTGCCCTGCACGCGCTTGAGCACGATGCGGCCGGCCACTTTCACGCGGCGGGCGGCGGCTTCGATGGCTTGCGCCGTATGCGTTTCCTTGTCCGCGAATGCGTCCTGCAAATCGCCGGCAAAGTGGTCGACCTTGAAATCGTTCGGGAACGCGATGCCCTGCGTGCGCAGCGTTTTCAGCTTTTCGCGACGCTCGGCAATCAGCTTGTTCTCGTCGATGATCGGGTTGTCGGTGGGTTCATTCATGGAGATTCCAATGGCTGACGACATGCGTGTCGACGGCCGAACGCTTCTTTATGTATCGCTTGATTGCCAAATGGGATCACTGCCTGGGGCAGCGCTCGTCAATCGCCCTTGTGAAATACCTGCTTGACCGCGTGCGTGGTTGCGTTCCAACCTGCATGCGCGCCGCGCGCAATACCGTGGCCTGCCTGTTTCGCACCCTGCCCTATCGACCTGCCGACCTGTGCGGTCGCGTGCCCCACGTCGCGGGCGCCATGGCCGATATCGTGCCCGACCGCTTTCGTATCCTGCCCGATAGCCTGGCCGAGACCGGCAGCCTGGGCATTTGCCACGAACATGCAACACGCGACCAGTGCGCACCCGCACAGCATTCCGCCCGTCTTCTTGCCGTTCATGCCGCGGCTCCCCGGTCGAAGGTCAGGCCATATCCACCGGTCATGCATCGACACGCCTGGCGCCGGCATCCAGGCCGGATTTCAGGCTTGCTTCCACGAATTCATCCAGGTCGCCGTCCAGCACTTTTTGCGTATCCGTGCGCTCGATGCCGGTACGCAGGTCCTTGATGCGGCTCTGGTCGAGCACGTAGTTGCGGATCTGGCTACCCCAGCCGATATCGGACTTGGACGCTTCCAGCGCATCTTTCTCGGCATTGCGCTTCTGCATCTCCAGTTCGTACAGCTTCGCGGCGAGCATCTTCATCGCGCGATCGCGGTTGGCATGCTGGCTGCGTTCGGTCTGGCAGGCGACGACCACGCCGGTGGGCACATGCGTGATACGCACGGCCGATTCGGTCTTGTTGACGTGCTGGCCGCCGGCGCCGGACGAACGGTAGACGTCGGTCTTGAGGTCGGCCGGGTTGATGTCGATGTCGATATCGTCGTCGACTTCCGGCGCCACGAACACCGACGTGAAACTGGTATGGCGGCGGTTGTCCGAATCGAACGGGCTCTTGCGCACCAGGCGGTGTACCCCGATCTCGGTCTTCAGCCAACCGTAGGCGTAATCGCCTTCCACGCGAAAGGTGGCGGATTTGATGCCGGCCACTTCGCCCGCGCTCACTTCCATCAGCTCGGTTTTCCAGCCGCGCCATTCGCACCAGCGCAAGTACATGCGCAGCAGCATTTCCGCCCAATCCTGCGCCTCGGTACCGCCGGCGCCGGCCTGGATGTCGACGAAGGCGTTGGCCGCATCCATCTTGCCGGAGAACATGCGCTGGAATTCCAGCTTGCCGATTTCCGCTTCGAGCCGGGCGACATCGTCGACTACGGATTGCACCGTGGCTTCATCGCCGTCGGCGGCGGCCATTTCCAGCAGCTCGCCGGCATCGGCCAGGCCCGAGGTAATGCGGTCGATACCGCTGACAATGGTGTCGAGACGGGCGCGCTCGCGGCCCAGTTCCTGCGCGCGCGGCGGATCATCCCACACGGTGGGACTTTCCAGTTCGCGGCTTACTTCCTCCAGGCGCTCGCGCTTGGTGGCGTAGTCAAAGATACCCCCTAAGCGACTCGATGCGGGCCTTGAGGTCCGCGATCTGCGCAAGGATCGGATTGGTTTCGATCATGTGGAATGAACCTGGGATGGCGACGCCCATGCGGACGCGAATCAAACGGTTATCCTAGCAAACCGCCCGCGCTGACGCCTAGACGACCAACGCGGCCTCGCTGCGAAATGCCCTGGGTGCAGCCTCCGCGGCCTTCGGCAGAGGCGGTTCCGGCTCCCGCCTCCGAGCGATATCGCCTCGAGATTGATCGCCTGGGCGGCGGAAAGCCGCCCATGGCTCGCCAACGTCTTTCGCATGCCCAGTCGCTTGAAAAAGCGTGCTGCTTGAGAAGTTACTGCTGGAGCGCCAACGCATGCGTGTGCACGTCCCGCACCGCGCGCCCCGATGGATCGGCCATGGTCGCAAAGGCCGGATCCCATGCCAGTGCCGCCGGCGATGAGCAGGCAATGGATTTTCCGCCGGGCACCGTCGCGGCGCAGGCTTCGCCTGGGAAATGCTTTTCGAAGATGCGGCGATACAGATAAGCCTCCTTGGTCGCGGGCGTGTTGAACGGATAGCGTGCCGCCGCGGCGGCAAATTCGCGATCGCTGACTGCTTGTTCCGCATGCGCTTTCAAGCCGTCGATCCAGCCGTAGCCCACGCCGTCGCTGAACTGTTCTTTCTGCCGCCACAGGATCGATTCCGGCAGCGCGCCATCGAAGGCTTCGCGCAGCACCGCTTTTTCGATCCGTCCCTTGCCGGCCATCTTGTGTGCGGCATCCATGCCCATGGCCACGTCCATGAATTCCAGATCGAGAAAGGGCACGCGCGCCTCCACGCCCCAGGCCATCATCGATTTGTTGGCGCGCAGGCAATCGTAACTATGCAAAGCGTCGAGCTTGCGCACGGTTTCCTCGTGGAAGGCTTCCGCCGAGGGCGCCTTGTGAAAGTACAGGTAGCCGCCGAAGATTTCGTCCGAACCTTCGCCGGACAGCACCATCTTTACGCCCATCGCCTTGATGCGGCGCGCCAGCAAGTACATCGGCGTGGACGCGCGGATGGTGGTGACATCGTAGGTTTCGATATGGCGGATCACTTCCGGCAAGGCGTCCAATCCCTCCCAGAACGTGTAGACGAAGCCATGGTGCACCGTGCCTAGCGCATCGGCTGCCACTTTCGCGGCGACCAGGTCAGGCGATCCTTCCAGGCCGATGGCAAAGGAATGCAGGCGCGGCCACCAGGCTTCACTGCGGTCGTCGTCTTCCACGCGCTCGCGCGCAAAGCGCGCCGCGCAGGCGGCGACCAACGAGGAATCCAGGCCCCCCGACAGCAATACGCCGTAGGGCACGTCGGTCATCAATTGGCGATGCACGGCCTGTTCGAAGGCTTCACGCAATCGGCCAGCTCCGGGCGCGCGGCCCTTGGTCATTGCGTAGTCGCGCCAGGGCCGGCTGTAGTAGCGCCGCAATTCGCCGCTGGCGCTGTCGTACACATGGCCGGGCGGAAATGGCGCGACGTCTGCGCAAACACTGCAAAGCGCCTTCATTTCCGATGCCACGCACAGTCGTCCCTGCGTATCGTGGCCCCAATATAGCGGGCATACGCCAAGCGGATCGCGCGCGATCAGGTAACGCTGCGTATCGCCATCCCATAGGGCGAACGCGAAGATGCCGTTGAGCCGGTCGAGGAAATCCGCGCCGTACTCGCGATACAACGCATTGATCACTTCGCAGTCCGAACCCGTAGTGAAGTCGTAGGCGCTTGCCGCACGCAGTTCGCGATGGTTGTAGATCTCGCCGTTAACCGCCAGCGCCAGGGATCCATCGCGAGAGCGCAGCGGCTGCGCGCCACTGGCCGGATCGACGATCGCCAGGCGCTCGTGCACCAGGATCACTCCTGCATCGACGAACACGCCGCTCCAGTCCGGCCCGCGATGACGCTGGCGCTGCGATAGTTCCAACGCCAGCAGGCGCAAGGCGGCGAGGTCGTCGCCCGGCTGCAGGTCGAACATTCCGAAAATGGCACACATGCTGGATTTCCTTGTAGTCGATGATTCAGACGGCAAAAACAAAAGGGCCCGCACTTGGCGGGCCCTTTTGCGTGTGTAGGTTTGTTGCTTTCGTCTACACGCCGGCCCACCCGCGATTGCAGGTACGGTTATTGGCGTTGTTATTCAGCAGCGTCGCGGCCACGGCAGCGCACGCCGCATAAGCGAGGCGATGTGCGAGAGAAAGGGTGGCAGGCACGTTCATGGTTTGAATAGATCACAGGCCGTTGCCCGGCGCAAGCGGCATGCATGGCCGGCCGATGGTTGCTGCGGAAACCATTGGGGCACTAGCGATAGGTGCGCCACGTCGCAACTTGCTCATCCGGCCATGGCATTTCACATTGTCTTAGCCTGGAGGTTGCTCTGATTTCGCCGGTCCCGCCCATGTGAGTACGTCCGGGATCGTGGGGACACAAGTCGTAGCAGCACGAATACATGGCATCGCCTGTAGGCCCGTGCATGTGGGCCGCCGTTCAAAAGGAGCGAACGATGGGTCGGATGAAGTGTTTGAGCGGCTTACTGATGTTTGCCGCCCTGTCGCCTGCCTTCGCGCAGGACCAGACGCAAAAGCTGCAACAGGAAGTGGATGATCTGCAAACCACGGTCAAGGCATTGCAGGCCCAGGTGCAGGCACTGAAGGCGGCCCGGCCGGCCACGCCGGCAACCGTGACCGCGGCTTCCCTGCCCGCAGCCTCCACTGTCACTATGGCGCCCGCCACGCCCGCAACATCACAGCCGGCACCGTCGCCGCTTACCGCGGTGCCTAGCGGCCAGGTCAATGCACTGGCGTTGAGCGACGCCGAACGCTCGCCCTTGCCGGCACAACAAAGCGTGTCGGAAAACCAGGATTCCGTATCGCGCATCGATAACGAGGCGCCACCTACCGACCCCGGCCTGAAAGGTTTCATGCAGATTCCCGGTACGCAAACGCTGGTGCGATTGGGTGGCTATGCCAAGCTCGATGCCATCTACGACGTCAACAGCATTAGCTATCCGGATGCCTTCGTCACGTCGGCCATTCCCGTTCCGGCCCCGCGCAATGACAGCGGCAACTTCACCATGCAGGCGCGCCAGACCCGCTTGAGCATGGAAATACGGCGGCCGACCATGTTCGACGAAAGCCTGCGCTTCTATTTCGAAACCGACCTGTTCGGTGGCGGCAGCGGCAACTATGGCTTTCGCTTGCGTCAGGCTTATGGACAACTCGGCAATACCTTCGCGGGTTTCGGCTGGTCCGCCTTCGCGGATCTCGACGCCGCGCCGGAGACGCTGGATTTCGAAGGACCGCCTGGATTGATCGCGCCGCGCCAGGCTGGCATCCATCAATTTTTCCACCTGGGCGACCACAGCAGCCTGACGATCGCCGCCGAGCAACCGGCTTCCGAGGTCAACGCATACCAGCCCGACATACCGAGCGTGACCGCCAATGCCGTGCATGGTACGCAGCACGTGCCTGATGTGATTATTGCCGCGCGCACCGAACACGCCTGGGGACATTTGCAGCTTGGCGGCGTGCTGCGCCAGATAGGCTATACCGATGGCGAACAAGGCCAGCGCGTGCTGGGCGGCGGCGCCCAGCTGACCGGTTCATTCAAAGTCGCCACGTTATCGCCATACAGCGATCTGCTGATGTTCGGCGCCGGCTGGGGCAAGGGCATTGCGCGTTACCTGGCCGATACCGGCGGCCTGAACCTCGATGCGGTAGTTGGGCCGGATGGCTGGTTGCATACGCTTGGCGGTCTTGGCGGACACATCGGTTATACGCATTACTGGAATGACAACTGGCGCAGCAATCTGGTCTATGGCATCGCACGCATCCAGCATTCGCCCTGGCTGGCCACCAACGATTTCCATGACAGCAACTACGCCGCCGCCAACCTCATCTGGAATCCCGTGCCCACGCTCACGATGGGCCTGGAACTGTTGCACGGCCGGCTGATGGAGCAGGACAACCGCTACAACGCCGACACGCGCATCCAGGGTTCAGTGCAATACAGCTTTGTCAGGTAACGACCTTGGCCGCGCCAATAGGCTGCGACCACTCGCGTTGGGTGGCCTTCGCACTTGTCGCGCTCAGAGCGAAGCCACCCATCGCACCGCGTCGTCAAACTCGGCGTTGCTGAAAAGCCTGAAGTGGGCGGGTATCGCAAAACCAAACATGCTCGATACCACGCGGAGCCAGCCCACATCGGTCACCAGCGCGGTACGCTCCCATCCGGTGATGTGCCGGAAGCCGAGTTTTACGTCGTCCCACATCGCGCCCGGGGCAAAGCCGATGAAGTCCTCGCCTACATGCACCAGGATGCGCAATTTGCGATTCAAGGCAAAAGCCGCCTCGATATCCGGCACCATTACGTTCTCGTAGTCGTCCGCGGTGACCGTACCGCGCATGCGAAAGCCGATGATACCTGCCGGCAGCGTGGGAAGTTGTTCGATCATGGCACCTGCCTCCTGCTTGCGATGGATGTTCTATACAAACGCCATTCCGGTTAAGGCGCAAGGGCGGCAACGTGAATGTCGCGTCAGGCTGATGCGATATCGAACACGAATACGCTCGACAGGGAAGAAAACGTGCCGCCGCCGTGCCAGCTCAGACTGGCTCGATATGCCGCAACAACAAGCGCGGCGATTCCCTGCCCTGCCAATCATTGATGGTCAGCTCATACGCCGCGCGGAGCATGGCCGGGGGCGGCCTTCCATCGTAGGCATTGAACATCACCGCTTCATGCACGGCGTCGTCGCGTGGATCGCGCAAATGGAGCCGCAGGTGACGTTCGCCCATCACCCGCCAACTGAAGCATTCGAATCGATTGTCGAACACCGGCTCGGGAAAGGCCTGGCCCCAGGGTCCGGCCAGACGCAGCTGACGTGCCATATCCAGGGTGAACATGCCGGCAGGCATTTCGCCGTCGGTATAGAGCACGGCCTGTAATTGTTCTTCGTTCAACCACTCCCGCGCTACACCATCAAAGGCTGCGGCGAAGCGCGGGTAGTCGTCCGTGCGCAAGCTGAGTCCCGCGGCCATGGCGTGCCCGCCGAAGCGTTCGATAAGGCCGGGATGGCGTGCGTCGATCACCGCCAGTGCATCGCGGATATGGAAGCCGGCAATGGAACGTGCCGATCCACGCAGTTGCCCGGGATTCTCTTCGCCGGCCGGCGCGAAAGCGATGACCGGCCGATGCAGCCGTTCTTTCAGTTTCGATGCCACCAGCCCTATGACACCCGCATGCCAGCTTGGCTCGAACAGCGTCACGCCGACGATAGCGGCATCGACGCTGGCCGCGCTCGCTACCATCTGTTCGGCCTCGGCCACCATGGCGGCCTGCAGCTCGCGACGCTCCTGATTGATGGCGCTGAGCTGTTCGGCATAGTGGCGCGCCAGCTTGGGATCGTCGGTAAGCAGGCATTCCACGCCAAGCCGCATGTCTTCCAATCGACCGGCCGCGTTCAAGCGCGGACCTACCGCATACGCCAGATCGCTGGTGCAAAGCGTGGATACGCTGCGCTGGCTGGCCTCGACTAAGGCGGTGATGCCTGCGCACCCGCGCCGGCTGCGCAGGCGCTTCATGCCCGCTTCGACCAACACGCGATTGTTGAAGTCCAGCGGCACCAGGTCGGCGACCGTACCCAGCGCCACCAGGTCGAGCAAGACGGAGAGATCCGGCTCTGGAACCGGACCGAAACATCCCTGCTCGCGCAAGTACGCGCGCAACGCCAGTAACACGTAGAACATCACCCCGACACCGGCCAGCGCCTTGCTGGGAAATGTATCGTCCTGCAAGTTGGGATTGACGATAGCATCGGCTGCCGGCAGTTGCTCGCCCGGCAAATGATGATCCGTGACGATGACCCGCATGCCGCGCGCCCGCGCTGCGGCAACGCCGGCCATGCTGGCGATGCCGTTGTCGACGGTGACGATCAATTGTGCATGTGCAGGCAGCGTGGACACCAATTCCGGCGTCAACCCGTAGCCATGCACGAAGCGGTTCGGCACGACGTAATCCACGCTGCGCGCGCCGAGCAGGCGCAGGCCACGCACCGCCACGGCCACGCCGGTGGCGCCATCGCAATCGTAATCGCCGGCAACCAGGATGGAAGCACCGTCACGAATCGCTTCGGCCAGCAACACTACCGCCTGCCGCATGCCGCCGAGCTGTTGCGGCGAAAGCAGGCGATGGAGACGATGCTCGGCCTGCGCCGGACCAAGCACGCCGCGTGCCGCGTAGATACGTTGCAAGATCGGATGCAAGCCATCGCCCCATCCGGCCGGTTCGCCCAGCGCGGGCCGCCGACGCAACTGCAAGGCTTTCATTCGGCAGTCCGCCGCCAGAATCGCAGGCGATGCCAAGGCCGCGAGAGCCACCGCTCGCCGCTGGCAAACGTGAACACCAGCGCCTGGCGCCGGAAAAGCTCCTGCAGCATCGGCCACCACGTCACCAGGATCGCATCCATTGGCTGATCCTGCAGATCGACCAGCCAGCCGGCACGCGCCGCGCGCACCGCAGTCTCGTTGCGCGACTGCGCCGGTATGCCAGCACGATGGGCGAGCGCAAGCAAGAGCGGATCATCGCCGAGGACGCCGGCGAGCTTCGTCGTCACCTGTTGCGGCAACGTGCCGCCGCCCCATAGCCACAGGCTGTTCACTGGCGGCAGGCCGCGCGCGCGACGTTCTGCGTTGACAGGATGCTGGTGCAGCAATACCTGCACTTCGTTGAGCAAGACGCGCCATCGACGTCCATCCGGCCCTTGCGGCAGATGCTCGAACAGATCTTCACCCAGCGCCTGCTCCGGTGCCGAGAAATCCGGCAGCGGGCTTGGCGACGGCAAGCGCAGGTGCCAGCGGTCGGGCGATGAGACTTCCAGGGTCATGCCCGCGTCGCCAAACACCGGCTTCAGCGGCTGCGCCAGCGCCAGCGCTTCATCCATGGTCAACGCCAATTGGCCACAGGCGAGCAGGCGCGCGCCATTGAGATCAGGCTGCACCCAGGCCGGATCGGCACAAAGCCAACATGCCTGCGCGGCATCGCCCGCCAGCAGTTCGCGCGTCAGCGCTGCGGCCGATAAGCCGCCGACACCATGGAAATGATCGGCCAGTCCGCCGAGGTAGCCGCGCGCGCCATCGGAACGGCGATCGGCACGGGCAAGCAAGGCATGACAGGGATGGCCGGGCGGAAAGCGGGATAAAGCGGGGAGCCAGATTTCCAATGGCGCAGGCGTGGATTCGTGCATGCGCGCAAGCCTGCCCGAAAAGCACGCCACTGACCAGAAAAAAGTGGGACGGGCTGAGCGAGGTTTTTTTTGCAACGCCATGACAGTCGGTTAACCGTGAAAAGGTGTAGAACGGCGGGGCCGGTCCATGGGCATTCGAACGCCACATAAAATATGTCTCGTCCGTCGCGCGTTATGCATAGGAGGTGCTACATGTCGTGCATCAAAATTGCCTGTGCCATGTTGTTCGGCGCACTCGTGCTGGTGTCGATGCGCCCTGCCGAAGCGCAAACGTTCGCGCAGAGCTGCACGGTGCCGTCCACGGTGCCCCTCGGTTCGTCCTCAAACCCCACCGATCCCCCTTCGATCACCACGTATCCCTACGCAAGCGATTACGCGGCCACCCAATACCCGATCGTCTTGCTTACGGGGGCGCTTGGTTCACCGAACACCGGAGAAAATAATTCGCAATACTGGTACCAGATTCCGCAAACGCTGAGTTACTACGGCGCCACGGTGTGCGTGCCGGATCTTTCTGGCGTCGATAGCGATACCGGACCGGACGGCCGGGGCCAGGAGCTGATCAATTACCTTGAGGGACTGAGGAGCGAACTCGGCAATCCTTCGTTGAAGTTCAACCTGATCGGCCATAGCCAAGGCGGGCTCACCGCACGGGTGGCGGCGTATACAGCTCCGGACCTGGTGGCATCCGTGACCACCATCGGCACGCCGCACCACGGATCGCCACTGACCGATCTGCTGGTTTATCCGGACTCGGTGTCCAGTTTATTGCTTCCGCTGGGAACGACCGTTTCGACACTGACCACAGCTGTCCTCAGCAGCGGGCTGCTCAGCGCGCTCTATCCCGGCCAGACCATCGATCCGGTGGACATGCTGGGCAAATTCACCAGCGACGGCATCGCGCAGTTCAATACACAATATCCAAGCCTTGGCTTGGGGAATTACCAGCAATGCACGTCCGGTGCCGCCCCAGGAAACGGTGGATGGCTATGTGCATTACCTTTATTCGTGGGCCGGCGACGCCGAACAAAACAGCGGCCTGCTGAGCCTGCTGGGCCTTCCTGTCGTGCAAGATACGAGCATCAGCGGGCTGTTGGATCCCGCCCTGGAAAAGGACGACACCACAGCCGCGACTGAAGTGACGGGCCAGGTGACCCTGACGGTCAGCGCGACCTTGCCCGGCAGCCCGCCGCAGGGAACACCGAACGATGGCATCGTGGACGAATGCAGCGCCAAGTATGGCGACTTCCTGGGAGCCTATCCCTTCAATCACCTTGACGAGGTGAACCGGGACAACGGGGTACTGGGCGCCAACGCGGCGACGGCCGATCCGGTCAACCTGATCCTGCAACATGCCAGCAGGCTGAAGCAGCAGGGGTTGTGATGCCTCGAGCGTGAGCGTTACCCGATCCAGGGCCTGTGCCCGATTCGCGTGGCCCGCGCCGAGAGCTGCTTGCTCGCCAGACAAGGAAGAGCGAGGTTTGCATCCGTACACGACGAAGTGACGACACCGTCTGGCGGGCAAACAGCCCCTAGGTGTGCTTATGCTTCAAGCAACTCATATAACGCCAGCCACTCGGCTTCGAGCGTTTCCTTTTCTTTGCGTAGCTCGGCCTGCCGCTGGCCGAGTTTCATCAGCTCGGCGGTTGAGCCATGGTACGTTTCGGGATCGGCGAGCTTCTGCTCCAGCGTGGTCAGGTCCTGGTCGATCGCAGCCACGCGCGTCTCGATTTTCTTGACGCGCTGGCGCGTGGCCTTTTCGTTCTCGCGCTGCGCGGCGGCAGCACGGCGACGCTCGGCAGCGGATTCGACCGGCGCCGCAGGGGCCTCGCTATTTTTCCTGGGCGCGTTGCTGCGGCTGCGCAGCCAGCGCGCGTAGTCGTCCAGGTCGCCGTCGAACGGGTCGACGCGGCCATCGGCGACGCGCCAGAAGCTGTCGCAGACCATGCCGAGCAGATGGCGATCGTGCGAGACCAATACCAGCGCACCATCGAAATCGGCCAATGCATCGGCGAGCGCTTCGCGCATGTCCAGATCGAGATGGTTGGTCGGTTCGTCGAGCAGCAACAGGTTGGGTTTGTCCCATGCGATCAGGGCAAGCGCCAGACGCGCGCGTTCGCCGCCGGAAAATCCGTCCACCGATTCAAATGCGCGGTCGCCGGCAAAATTCCAGCTGCCAAGGAAATCGCGCAGCGCTTGCGCGGCCACGCCCGCGGCCTTGTCCTGCAGGTGATCGAAGGGGCTGGCGCCTTCACGCAGGCTCTCCACGGTGTGCTGCGCGAAGTAGCCGATCTTCAGATCCTTGTGCGCCTTGCGTTCGCCGGCCAGCGGCGCGAGTTCACCGACCAGTGTCTTGACCAACGTGGACTTGCCGGCGCCGTTCGGGCCGAGCAGGCCAATGCGTTCGCCGGCTTCGAGGCGAAAGCGCACCTCGCGCAGGATCACATTCGGCCCTGCTTGTCCTGTTGGCTGGCGCGAAGCATTTTCCTCGCGGGCCGCTGCATCGTCGCCAACAGTCGCGCTTCCTTCAACAGCGAGCGGCTGAGAAAGGTAGCCTGCCTCCACATCTTCCAGTTGCAGCATCGAATCGGGCACCCGGTCCGGTACCGCGAATTCGAAGCGGAACGGCCGTTCGGCGCGCACGGCTTCCGTGCCAGCCATTTTTTCCAGCCGCTTCACGCGCGACTGTGCCTGCTTGGCCTTGCTGGCCTTGGCCTTGAAGCGATCAATGAACGATTGCAAGTGCGCGCGCTCGGCCTGCTCGCGCTCGTGCGCAATCTGCTGCAGGCGCAGTTGCTCGGAACGTTGCCGTTCGAACGCGCTGTAGTTGCCGGCGTAGAGCTTGGCCCTGCCCTCATTGAGATGCAGGGTATGCGTGATGACGCCATCGAGGAATTCGCGATCGTGCGAAATCACCAGCAAGGTGCCTTGGTAGCGGCGCAGCCATTCTTCCAGCCAGAGCACGGCATCGAGGTCGAGATGGTTGGTCGGCTCGTCGAGCAGCAGCAGTTCGGAGGGCGCCATCAGCGCGCGGGCCAGGTTCAGGCGCACGCGCCAGCCGCCGGAAAATTCGCGCACGGCGCGCTCGTGGGTATCCGGGCTGAAGCCGAGCCCATGCAGCAGCCGGCCGGCGCGGGCGCGCGCGTCGTAGCCGTGCAATTCCTCGATCCGGTGGTGGGCGCGCGCCATCGCCTCGGTATCGCCGCGCGCCTGGGCATCGAGCTCGTCGCGCAAGGCGGCAGCCAACTCCACGTCGCCGCCCATCACGTAATCGATAGCCGGATCCGGCAGCGCGGGCGTCTCCTGTGCCACCGAGGCAAGGCGCAGCTTGGCAGGCATGTCCAGCTCGCCGGCATCGGCTTCCAGTTGCCCCTGCAGTGCCGCGAACAAGCTCGACTTGCCGCAACCGTTGCGTCCGACCACGCCCAGGCGCCATCCGCCCTGGATGACCAGATCGATGTCGGAAAGCAGCAACCGGCTGCCGCGGCGCAGGGCGAAATGGCGAAACGCGATCATGGGATTCAGTGCCGATACCGGGCAGTCAGCGCCCGCAACCGCACATGATAACGGCTGCGGGATCACATCCGCCGGTTTTGCTCATGGCATGGCGCCAACACTTCTGCTACAACGACGCGGCAATGCAACGCTCCATGCGGAGAGGGGACCATGTTCAAGCATCGTTACATACTGCCCTTGCTGGCAGCCATTGCCGTCGGCGCAGGGCTGGCTGCAACACAGGCGGCCTGTGCCCAGGACACGCTGACCCAGCGTGTGCAAGAAGAAAAAGGCATGAACCTGCCGGCACGCGGCATGAGCATGGCCCAGGTCGAAAAGCAATACGGCCAGCCGCTGCGCAAACTGTCGCCGCGCGGCGGCGATTCAACCGTACATCCGACCATCAACCGCTGGGAATACGCCAGTTTCATCGTGTATTTCGAAAAGAGCCGGGTGATTCATTCGGTGTTGAATACGCCAGCGGGAAACAATCGCAATCCGGGCGCGGCGAACTGACCCAAGGGGGCCGCGGAAGCAGGCCGCGCGACCTCCCGGCCCGGTGTTGAACATCACGCCCGCCCTACTCGCTCCTCGCCCCGGCCTGTAAACTTCCGCACTTGTCGTGCCCGGCCAGGTCGGGCGTCTTCCCTCGCGCGAGTGCCGATCCATGACCGACTCCACCCTGCGCCTGCCGGCCGAATGGGAGCCGCAGGCTGCCGTCCTGATTGCCTGGCCGCATGCCGGCACCGATTGGGCCGAACGGCTGGCGGCGGTCGAGTCCACCTATGTAGCGCTGGCCGCGGCGGTGACGCGCTTCCAGTCGCTGATCATCGTGGTGGCCGACGCGCAACTGCACGCGCACGCCAGCGCAAAACTGCTCGACTCAGGGATCGATCTGGCGCGTATCCGCTTCGTGGAGCTGCCCTACGACGATACCTGGCTGCGCGATTCCGGGCCGATCACCCTGCGCGATGCCGGCCGCTTCCAACTTGCCGATTTCCGCTTTACCGGCTGGGGCGGCAAGTTCGGCGCCGAGCACGATGACGCGCTGATCGCCGGGCTGGTGCACGCCGGTGTATTCGGCTCGGCCGAGCACAAGCGCCTGGATTGGGCGCTGGAAGGCGGCGGCATCGAGAGCGACGGCAACGGCACGATTCTCACCACCTGGCGTTGCCTGGCGCAACGGCATCCCCGGCAGTCGCGCGAGGAAATGAGCGCGATCCTGCGCGACAGTCTGCACGCCGGACGTGTGCTGTGGCTCGATCACGGCTATCTGGAAGGCGACGACACCGATGCGCATATCGATACGCTGGCGCGTTTCGCGCCTGGGGATCGTATCGTCTACCAGGCCTGCCAGGATGCCGGCGATGCACATCACGATGAACTGCAACGCATGGGCGAAGAACTCGCTGCGCTGCGCACGGCGGACGGCAGGCCCTACACGTTGCACCCGCTGCCATGGGCCAGGCCGATCGTCGATGAAGGGCGCCGCCTGGCGGCATCCTATGCGAACTACCTGATCATCAACGATGCCGTGCTGGTGCCTGCATATGACGACGCGGCAGACGACGAAGCCGCGCGCATCATCGGTGAGGCCCATCCGGGCCGGCAGGTCGTGCAGGTGCCTTGCCGTCCGCTGATCTGGCAGAACGGCAGCCTGCATTGCATCACCATGCAACTGCCCGCCGGATTGATCTAGGGATTAGACTTCATTGCCCGAGTCAGGACATCCCATGAGCCGCAAGCCACTGAAAGTCGCGCTACTGCAGGAAATCCACCACGGTAGCCGCGATGCCAATCTCGACGCGATCGAAAATGGCCTGCGCGAAGCCGCCGCCGCCGGCGCCGAACTGGTGCTGTTGCAGGAATTGCACAACGGTGCGTATTTCTGCCAGCACGAATCGGTGAACGAATTCGACGCCGCGGAAACCATTCCCGGCCACAGCACCGCGCGCATCGGCAAGCTGGCCGAGGCATTGAAGCTGGTAGTGGTCGCGTCGCTGTTCGAGAAACGCGCGGCGGGGCTGTACCACAACACGGCGGTCGTGTTCGATCGCTCGGCGGTCATCGCCGGCAAATACCGCAAAATGCATATTCCCGATGATCCGGCCTTCTATGAGAAGTTCTACTTCACGCCGGGCGACCTGGGCTTCGAACCGATCGATACCTCGGTCGGCCGGCTTGGCGTGCTGGTGTGCTGGGATCAGTGGTATCCGGAAGCGGCCCGCCTGATGGCGCTGGCCGGCGCGGAACTGTTGCTCTATCCCACCGCCATCGGCTGGGACCCGAATGATGGGCAAGCGGAGAAAAGCCGCCAGCGCGATGCGTGGATCACCGTGCAGCGCGGTCACGCAGTGGCCAACGGCCTGCCCTTGCTCGCCTGCAACCGCACCGGCTTCGAACCCGATCCGGCAAAAGTAGGCGCCGGCATCCAGTTCTGGGGCAGCAGTTTTGTGGCCGGTCCGCAGGGAGAATTCCTGGCCCAGGCGGGCACCGAGGGCCGTCAATTGCTGCTGGCCGAGATCGATATGGCGCGCAGCGAACATGTGCGACGTATCTGGCCGTTCCTGCGCGATCGTCGTATCGACGCATATGGTGATCTGTTGCGCCGTTTTCGCGACTGATCGCCTCATCTGCGCATGAATCGCCAACCAGCGGCTTGCGCGTCGCTCCCGGCAACCCCATGCTGGCTTACTTCTCCACCGCAGTACCCATGGCATGAGCGCGACCGGAACCGATCTCTCTTCAACGTCTGACCTGCATGACCAGCCGATCGAGCGCGTGCAGCGCGACGGCGTGGAATACGTGGTGCTGGGCACTGCCCACGTGTCGCGCAGCAGCGTGGATGCGGTGCGTGCGCTACTGGCCAGCGAATCGTTCGATGCCATTGCGGTGGAACTGTGCGACAGCCGCGCCCAGGGCATGCGCGATCCCGAAGCGTTCAAACAGATGGATCTGTTCCGGGTGATCCGCCAGGGTAAGGCCGGCATGGTGGCGGCGAGCCTGGTGCTTTCTACTTTCCAGAAGCGCCTGGCCGATCAATATGGCATCCAGCCCGGCGCGGAAATGAAAGCGGCGATGGACGGCGCCGCCGAACTCAACGTGCCGCTGTGGCTGATCGACCGCGAAGTCGGCACTACGCTCAAGCGTGCTTGGCACAGCGTGGGATTCTGGCAGCGCTTCGGCTTGCTCGGTGGCTTGCTGGCCAGCGTATTCGAGCGCGAGACGATCGACGAGAAGGAAATCGAAAAGCTCAAACAGGGCGACATGCTGGAAAGCGCCTTCAGCGAATTCGCCAGCGAGTCGGCGCCGCTTTATCGCAGCCTGATCGCCGAGCGCGATATTTTCATGGCGGCGCGCCTGCGCGAGGAAGCCGGTCGTTCGGTCACTGCGAATCCGTGCCGGGTATTGGTTGTGATCGGTGCAGGCCACCTCAAGGGCCTGTGCGAAAGCTTGCGCACGCAACAGGCCGATCCCGCTGCGGCCGTGGCCGAACTGGCGCAGGTGCCGCCCAAGGCCAGATGGCCGAAGTGGCTGGCGATCGGGCTGGTGCTGTTGATATTCGTAGCCATCGGTTACGCCTTCCATCGCAATACCGCGCTGGGCGCGCAGGCGCTGCGCGACTGGATCCTGTTCACCGGCGGCTTTGCTGCGCTGGGCGCCCTGGCTGCGCGTGCGCATCCGCTAAGCATCCTCGCCGCGTTCGTTGCCGCACCGATCAAGCCATTCCGTCCCGGCATTCCGGCTGGCGGCATCAGCGCCATGGTGGAAGCATGGGCGCGCCGGCCGCGTGTGGCCGACTTCGAAAGCCTGCGCGATGACATCGTGCACTGGAGCGGCTGGTGGACCAACCGTGTTGCACGCACGCTGCTCAATTTTTTCCTGGTATGCCTGGGCACCATCATCGGCGAGTACGCCGCTGGCATCCATATTCTCAAGAGCCTGCTCTAGTCCGCGCTATCGCGTAGCCCGCGTTGCGTTGCGTGGCTGTCAGCTGCAGTGCGCGGCGCAGGCCTGGCTGGCGAGGCAAGCCTCGCCAGCGCATGGCGCCCACGCGACGCTAACCCGCAGGGCGGGTCTGTGTGTGCCGGGGGCGTTACCACTTTAGTCGTGTACGGACGTACATCCCTCGCCCTGCCTTGTCGAACAAACAACACTCGGCGGACCACGCGAACAATGCGGACAAGCCCCAAGTGTCGACAGCCGGATTGCAGCGCGGCTTTTTGTCGCTCCTGGCCCATGCCCCTCTCCCATTGTGAGCGCTCGGGGGCAACCTCTATACTCGGGTGAATACGTTGCATGCATCCGCTGGAACCGTGGGGATCCTCTTGATGACTCGATTGCAATTGTTTGGCCTGGCTGCCGCCGCCGTCCTGTTCTGCGTGGGTACCGCCCAGGCCAACGGCGACAAGGCCAATGGCCGGACGCTCGTGTATACCTGTAATGGCTGCCATGGCGTGCCTGGCACCACAAATGCCTATCCGCAGTACCCGGTTCCGAAAATCGCCGGCCAGAACGAGCAGTACATCATCAGCGCGCTGCATGAGTACAAATCGGGCGATCGCACGCATCCGACCATGATGGCGCAGGCGCAGAGCCTCTCCGACCAGGAGATCGAGGACATTGCCGCCTACCTGTCCAGCATTACTCCGAAGTAATCGGTCACCGTCATTCCATTGGGGATTGAACCTGCATGAAACGCGCGTTTACGCTGCTCTCGTTCGGTATGGCCCTCGCGCTGGCTTCGGCTCCGCTGCTTGCCAGCGGTAATGTCGACAACGGCAAGACCAAGGCGGCTGCCTGCTTTGCTTGCCATGGCGCGGATGGCAATGCGGTCGATCCGCAATATCCCCGCCTCGCCGGACAGTACAACGAGTACATCCAGCAGGCACTTCACGAATACAAGGATGGCCGCCGCAACAATCCCATCATGAAAGGTTTTGCCGGCACGCTTTCCGATCAGGATATCGAGGACGTCGCCGCGTACTTTTCGTCGCTGCCGACCAAGCTCGATACGTTGAAAGGCCATATCCAGGGCGATTGAGCACCACGGCACGCGGTCTCGCACCACGCACCAATGCAGCGTGCGTGAAAAGGAAAAGCCCGCCATGTCTGTTGCGGGCTTTTCTGCTTTTGCATGATCATCCACGCTGATTGCCTGGAGACTATGCCATGGGTTGCCTGCCCCTTCCTGTCCTGTTTTTGCTCGGCGCGTTCATTGGTCGCGCGTTCTGGGGCAACAACGGCATGCTGTGGGGTTCGGGCATCGGCCTGGCGACTGGCCTGCTTTCGGCCGGCGCCTTCATCTGGCTTTTGCGCAGCGACAGGAACAAGAAATAGCGGCGCAACGTTCGCAGCGATACATTCCACGATGACCCTGCCAGACAGCAGGGGCCGGCATCAGCCCATCGCCGACCGCCCCTCGTTCTTGCGATAGTAGGGATTGCTGCCGCCTTTGTGGTCGGTCGCATCGCGCACTTCGGTGATTTCCGGCACGCGCTCGCGCAAGGTCTTCTCGACGCCATGCTTCAGCGTGACATCGACCATGCCACAACCATGGCAGCCACCACCGAACTGCAACACGACCACGCCATCGGCATCGATCTCCAGCAGGCTTACGCGGCCACCGTGCGCCGCGATACGCGGGTTCACCTCGGCATCGAGCACGTAACGCACCCGCTCGACCAGGCCTGCTTCCATACCCGGCAGCTCGCCCTTGATCTTCGGCGCGCGGATATTGAGCTGGCCGCCGGTCTGGCTGGGTTCGAAATCGATGGTGGCGCCTTCCAGCCACATCGCGCTCTCGCCCTCGATGTGGAAATCAAAGCCCTTGCATTCGACCGTCCACTCGCCGCCGGCAAGCTCCTGCGGCTCGCAGAATTCCAGCTCGCAGTCAGCCGCCGGCGTGCCCGCCGCGATAACGCGCAGGCGAATGCCCAGGCCATCGCTGCCCTGTTGCGAGAGAAGGCGCAGGAAATGCTGCTGCGCACGCTCGGAAATCTCGATCATGCTTGCTCCAAAAACCATCGTCATGCCCGCTCGCCGGGCTATACCGAACCATTTTAGTCCTGTTTCGCGCCGAATGTTCGAGGTCCGCTTTTTCGCGTACAGTTTCGACGCTTTAGCGAACGACTACAGGAGATCGCCATGAATGCCCTTCCGCTATCCGTCCAGCACTGCCAGCCCCGCAAGGGCAAGGAACATGCGTTGGATGAGGCGGCCATCGCCGCGTTGCTGCCATTGGTGCCCGGCTGGAAACTGAGCGGACAAGGCGATGCGCTGGCGAAAGATTACCGCTTCGAGAATTTCCATCAGACGCTGGGGTTCATCAACGCGGTGGGCTTCATGGCCAACCACGAGGACCATCATCCGGATATGGAAGCCGGCTACGGTCATTGCAAGCTGCAATGGTCGACTCACGATGTGGGTGGGTTATCGCTGAACGATTTCATCTGCGCAGCGCGCGTCGACGCCCTGCTCGCACGTTGAACGATCCGCGGCGCGCAAGCACGGCGTTGGCTTGCATCAGCTACGTGCTGGCCGCCATCGCGCTATGCATTGCGCTGGGCTGGCTGGCAGCTCGCATCACCGCATCGCAATTGCTCGATCAGGCGCAACAGCAATTGGCCTGCATCGAAAATGGCCAGCCGCTCTGGCACTGGCGCCTGCAGCGGCCGCACGACTTGATCGCCGGACGCGCCTTCGGCAACGCCCGTCTCGCGCGTGATGGCGGCATGCTGGCGATCACCAGCATGGACGGCACAGCGTTCGAACTCGGCCTGCCGATCGCCTGGTCGCTGGATCTGGCGCACTGGCCCATCTTGGAGCTCTCCATGCAGAGCGACGCGCACGGAACGCTCGGACTGGTCCGGCAGGACAATGAGACATCGGCGTGCGTGGCATTGGCAGCTGCGCCATTGACGCCTGGCATGCGCGTCCTGCGGCTCGACATGCGCCAGCTTTCATGGCGAAGCGCGCAGGGAATGGCGTGTCCAGCGCCCGGCGTCGTGCGGATGCTGCGCCTGCGCGTGCAGATCCCGGCCGGAACGACCTTGCGCATCGCGTCTGCCGCGCTCCTGGCGGCCGAACCAATACCGCACGCGCAAAACATGGCGCTCGACCTGCCAGCTGGCGCCACGGAAGACGATGTAGAGCATATTGCTACACGCGCACAAACCTGGCCTGCACCCGTCTTCCGCTTACCGGCCGGTATCAGCGCGGATAGAATGCTGGCTCTGCGCGATCAACTGCGTGCCCATTGGCCAGCAGCACTGATCGTGCCCGCAGGCGCCAACCCGCAGGCTGCAAGACCCGCCCGTTCATATCCGCTGACGGCATGGGCTGCCTGTGTTGTTTATTGGCTGGCCCTGGCCGGATTGCTGCTCAATCCGATAAAGGGGCCGCTGCGCCCCTGGCTGGAAGTCGCCGGCTGCCTGGGCGGACCTTTGTGGCTGGTCATCGGCCTGCACTGGGGGCTCCATCCAAGCCTGTCCGGCATGTTCGCCTTTGCAGGCGGATTGGCGTTTGCGTTGGCGATCGAGCGACGGCACCTGCCCCGATTGTGGCGCTGGCCCGCCACATGGCGGGTCTGGCTATGGCCGCTCGCGCCAGTGCCGGTGGCCGCCGGGCTGATCATATTTTGGGGCCATCGGCTCCAGCCGCTGGCCCCGGTGCATGCGTTCACTTATTTCGGCTGGGCCTGGCTGCAGCAATGGCTGATGCTGGTGGTGTTGATGCAGCGCTTCGAACGGATGGGGCCGCGGCCGGGCTGGGCCGTCATCGCCATCGCAACGACGTTTGCTCTGCTGCACACGCCTAATGGCCTGTTGATGCAATGCTGCTTCGTGGCCGAACTGTGGTGGGCGCGCTGCTTTCTCCGCTCACGCACTGTGCTGCCCATTGCACTGGCCCATGCGGCGTGTGCCCTGCTGGCCGAATCCGGGCTGGTCGGCGGAACATTGCGCTCGCTGGAGGTCAGCGCGCGCTTCTTCCTCTAGCAGCAAGCTCATCCAGGAACAGCTTGAGGTCTTCCGGCAGCGGTGCCGAGAAGCCGTAGGCCCGCCCTTCGAGTTCGAATGCCATATGCGAGGCATGCAGGAACAAGCGATGCAGTCCCCGTTCGCGGAAGCGCTTGTTGGCGTCCCGATCGCCGTATTTGGCGTCGCCGGCCAACGGATGGCCGACATGCGCGGCATGCACGCGGATCTGGTGCGTGCGGCCGGTGCCTAGCGTGGCCTGCATCAGGCGCGCGCCGGGGTATTGCTCCATCTCGCGAAAGAAGGTGAGCGACGGCTTGCCCCCTTCGGACACGCGCACCATCCGCTCGCCGCCCTGCAGGATCGATTTCTGCAACGGCGCATTCACATCGAAACGTGCTTTGGACGGGTGACCCACCATCAGACATAAATATTGCTTGGTGACCTCGCCCGCGCGAATCGCCGCCTGCAGGCCGGTGAGGCCGGCGCGCGTGCGGGCAAACACCAGCACGCCGCTGGTATCGCGGTCCAAGCGGTGGACCAGCTCCAAATGGTCCTTGGGCCGGGCCTGGCGCAGCAGTTCGATCGCCCCGTGACTGACCCCGCTGCCGCCATGACTGGCCATGCCGGTCGGCTTGTCCATGACCAGGAAGTGCTTGTCTTCGAAGATCACCGCGTCGGCCGCCGCCGCGATGGCCCCTTGCGAAGCGCCCTGTTCCTGGCGCTCGGCCACCCGCACGGGGGGAATGCGCAGCATGTCGCCCTGGCTGAGACGGGTGTCGGGCTTGGCCCGCTTGCCGTTGACCCGTACCTGGCCGGTGCGCAAAAGCCGGTAAATCATGCTCTTGGGCACGCCCTTGAGCAGGGTTACCAGGGCGTTGTCGATACGCTGTCCGTCTCGCTCCGGACCGATCTCGAGTTGACGCACCCCTTGAGGTACATCGGGGGAAGTTGCCGTCTGCATTGAAAAAAACCTGGGGTGAGAGGATACTCGTACAGCGCTCAGCCCGGTCCGCCGACATTGCAGTAAGGACCAGGCGCCTGCCCGTTACGCCGGCGAGGTTTGAGCCGGCCGCCCTTTGGCAGCCGGTGGAAAACACCCTTTCATCGTAACGGTTCGGTAGTCGCTTGTCCGGTCCGTGTATGCAGACAGGCACAGCGGCGTGCGTGCCACGAATCACCCGGTATCGGGAACGGTGCCGTTTATTTTGCCGCTTACCGCAGCGGCGCGATCCCCGGACAGGCCGCCAAGCCAGGCGCCACCGCGGCGCGCGACGCGCGGCCAAGCCGAGGAATCACAATGAAAAGAATGCTGATCAACGCAACTCAGCGTGAAGAGTTGCGTGTGGCCATCGTGGATGGCCAAACCCTTTACGACCTAGATATCGAAATCCCCTCCCGCGAACAGAAAAAGGCCAATATCTATAAAGGCCGCATCACTCGCGTCGAACAATCCCTCGAAGCCTGCTTTATCGACTACGGCGCCGAACGCCACGGTTTCCTGCCGCTGAAGGAGATCGCCCGCGAGTACTTCACGCCGGGCCTGGATCCTTACAAATCCAATATCCGCGAGCTGCTGAAGGAAGGCCAGGAAGTCGTCGTCCAGGTCGAGAAAGAGGAGCGCGGCAACAAGGGCGCCGCCCTGACCACCTACATCAGCCTGGCCGGTCGCTACATGGTGCTGATGCCGAACAACCCGAAGGCCGGCGGCGTTTCCCGCCGGATCGAGGGCGAAGACCGGCAGGCACTCAAGGAAGCCCTGGAACACCTGAAGGTGCCGGACGATGTCGGCCTGATCGTGCGCACCGCCGGCATGGGCCGCGATGCCGAAGAACTGCAATGGGACCTCGATTACCTGCTGCAGTTGTGGAAGGCTATCTCCCAGGCCGCCAGCTCCCAGAAGGCGCCGTTCCTGATCTACCAGGAATCGAAGCTGTTCATCCGCGCCTTGCGCGACTACCTGCGCAACGACATCGGCGAGATCCTGATCGACGAGGAATCGCTCTATAACGATGCCCGCGAATTCGTGCAGCAGGTCATGCCCAACGCCCTGCGCAAGCTCAAGCTGTACAAGGACGACACCCCGCTGTTCTCGCGCTACCAGATCGAAACGCAGATCGAGAGCGCCTTCGACCGCAGCGTGCGCCTGCCTTCCGGCGGGTCGATCGTGATCGACCAGACCGAAGCGCTGACTGCGATCGACATCAACTCCTCCAAGGCCACCAAGGGCGGCGATATCGAGGAGACGGCGTTCAATACCAACTTGGAGGCGGCGACAGAAATCGCCCGCCAGTTGCGCATCCGTGATGCCGGCGGCCTGATCGTGATCGACTTCATCGACATGGACAGCCCCAAGCACCAGCGCGAGGTCGAGGAACGCCTGAAGGAAGCGTCCAAGCTGGACCGTGCCCGCATTCAGACTGGCCGCATCTCCCGTTTTGGGCTGATGGAAATGTCCCGCCAGCGCCTGCGCCCGTCGCTGGGCGAAGCCACCCAGATCGTCTGCCCGCGCTGCGAAGGCCATGGCCATGTCCGTGGCGTCGAATCGCTGGCACTGTCGACACTGCGCCTGATCGAAGAGCACGCCATGAAGGACAACACCGGCCAGGTGCTGGTGCAGGCGCCACCGAGCGTGGCCAACTTCATGCTTAACGAAAAGCGTGCCAGCGTGGTCGAGATCGAGCTGCGCAACAAAGTGCATGTGGTGATCGTGGCGGACGACAAGCTCGAAACGCCGCACATCGAAATCCAGCGCATCCGCGAGGCGGATATGGGCGAGCACAGCAAGCCCAGCTATGAGCGCCTTACCGCCGAAGAAACCAATGTAGTGCGCAAGATGGGTCAGATGCTGGGCAGCAGCGAGCAGCCGGCTGTCAGCGGAATCGTTCCCTCCAGCCCGGCGCCGATCCGCGAGGAAACGCCAGAGGCGGCAGCGCCCGTCGCTGTCCAGGCACCGAAGCGCCAGCCGGTGGCGGCCCCTGCCCCGGCGCCCGCTGCCAGTGGCGGTTTCCTGTCCCGCCTGTTCGGCATGTTCCGTGGCGCCGAAACCGCGGTCGCGGCGCCGGCCCCCGCTCCAGCGCCGGCCCGCAAGGAAACGCCGCGCAGTGGGAAGTCGCAAGACCCGCGCCGTACCGAGCGCGCTCGCACGGACGGACAACAACGCCAACCGCGCGATCCGCAACAGCAGCGCGGCCCCCAGGGCAAAAACCAGCAGCGTCAGCGCAATGAACAGCAGGCGCATGGGCGGCAGCAAACGCAGAACGCCAAACCCGAACGCCAACCCAAGCCCGCACACGTAGACGAAACCGCGATCCCGGAACAACGCACCAAGCCGCAGAACACGCCTGCAGCGAAGCCTCAGCAGGAACGCCAGCCGCGTCAACCGCAAGCGGAACGGGTGCCCCCGGTAAATGCAAATCCGCCCGCAGCGCCCAAGCCCTCCGAAACACCACAGCCGCAACCCGAAGCGGATGTACCTGTGCTGGCGGTGAACGAAGGCCTGGATACCTCCGTCGAAAGCCTCGAAGGCAGCCAGTCCCGCCGCCGTCGCGGCCGTCGCGGTGGCCGTCGCCGTCGCCGCCATGACGGTACGACTGCAACTGGCGCCCCGAACGAACAGATGAACGCGCAGGACGCGGATGACGAGGACCGTGAAGGCAACCATGACGCGGCCGAAGTGGTCCACGCACCGCAAGCGCAGGCCGAGCCGGCTATCGCGGCCCGCTCCGTTGCCGTAGCGCCTGCAACACCTGTGGCGGCTTCCGAATCATCGACAGAACGTGCGGCGCCGGAAACCCCATGGAACAACCATGATCCGGTGCACCCTGTCGTTCAAACGGCTGCCGACGTGCCCGTCGAATCCGGCCGCCCCGACTCGACGGCGAGCGAGAGCCATGCCGCCGCGCCGCTGATCGTTGCATCCGCACCGGCAACTGCTTCGTTCAACCTGCCGGTGTTGCCGCCCATTCCCGTGCGCGAAACATCGGAGGAAGGCGAATCAATGGAAGCTGTCGCGCACCAGCCTCACAATGAGGCGGCTCCCGCGCAGGCCGAAGTGGTAACGGTTACAGTGCCGCATGACGAAGCTGCCGCAGCGAACGAGGCCAACGTCGCCACGCCACTCGAATCTTTAGTTGCTTCGAAACCTACCGCCATGGATTCCGCTGCTTCCGGGTACGCTGCCGACAAATCAGCTGTCGAACCCATGCTGGCGCCGGCGCCGTTGATCCATCAGCCGGAACAGGGCGATCTGCTATCAACACCGATCCACCCGCCTGCGGCAGCCCCGACGCCTCAGATACACAATGAGGAGCGACCTGCCGCACCCGAGGGCGACGAAGACCTCCCCCCGGAGCAACGCGATAGCAAGCTCCACTGACGCTCGCCAGGCATAGCGGTACAAAACGAAAGGGGCCGGACAAGTGTCCGGCCCTTTCTGCTTGCTGGTGTAATCAAATTCGTTCAGCTGCCGACCTGATTGTTGTGGGTATCCAACAGGCCATGCACCGTCATCAGGTGTGCGAGGCTTATGACGTGATCCACCTGTAGCTTTTCCATAAGCCGTTGCTTGTAGGTGGACACCGTTTTCGGACTCAGATTTAGTTGTTCGCCAATGGCCGTGAGGGCCTTGCCACGTACCAGCATCATGGCTACTTCCAGCTCACGGCTGGAGAGCACATCGAAAGGCGAGCCTTCGCCATCCAGCGTCGCCAATGCCAGCTGTTGCGCCACGGCTGGCGCCAGATAGCGCCGGCCTCCCATTACTTGACGCACGGCGTTGAGCAGCTCCTCCGCCGCACAGCTCTTGGTCAGATAACCGTGTGCGCCAGCATCCAATAGACGCTTCGGAAAACGGGCGTCGTCGACGACGGTTACAACGATTACACGTGTAGGAAGGTTCGCTCGGGCCACACGTTCAGTCAATTCGATGCCGCTCATGCCGGGCATATGCACATCCACCAGCGCAATATGTGGCCTGGTCGCCCGGATCAGGCGCAGGCCGTCTTCGGCCGTACCCGCTTCACCGCATATGCGAATATCCGGCTGCTGTAGGATCATTCTGAAGCCGGTTCGAACAAGCTCGTGATCGTCCACGAGTACGACATCAATCATTTTGCGCCCCTCCCTGGTTAGGTACTGTGCACCTGCAAAGTAGGCGTCTGGCCGACACATTGCAAGCCCGTAACCCCGCGTTCGGCAAGGACTTTCCATATAGCTCCAACGCCCACAAAACTGGTAGGAATTTGCCTACAGACTAGTCCTAATTTTGATGCCATCATTACTGTATGCATTTCGCACGTCACGCAGGTCGAACACCCCAGCAAGGCTAGTTGGAACTAACCGAATGGAGCGTACCGATGGTGATCTACTCGCTCAGCCAGTCATCCTCGGGGGATTGGAATATCCGCCGCGAATCGGCGACCCTGTTCAGCCAGCTACGACTGGGCCCCGCTATCCAATTGGCGCGCGAAGCCGCCCGCGACGAACACAACCGTTCTGGACGCAGTACCTGCGTTGAAATGCCGGGCCCTTCCTCTACGATCCGCCTGGCCCAATACGCGCGCCCCGGTTTGCCGATCGAAACCGCCGTAGCCTGATCCGATCGGCCGACCGAGCGAACACACCTCCGCCAAGGGCTAAGCGCATGATACGATCCGCGCGCCTGCAGCCTGTCCCCGACAGCTGCCTCCTGCCCGGATGGCGAAACAGGTAGACGCAAGAGACTTAAAATCTCTCGACCGCAAGGTCATGCCGGTTCGATTCCGGCTCCGGGCACCAAGCGAAAACAGATACTTACATTCCGCCTCCTTCGCCTTACTCGCGGTACTTGTAAAAATCCGTGTAAAAAAGATTGGCAACAGTTGTAGTGGCGCGATGATGCACGGGCTTTTCCTACGCACGCTACCACTGGATCGACGAGGCGCTTTACTTCCGCCGGCATTATGATGCGCAACCCTTCTGCCGGGTCGCCAGCACCGGGCATGAGTGGGAGATCCCGTTCGCTCCAGGCAACGGCCACGAACCAGGCCCCTACGCCCCACTGCGCCACCAGCCTCAAACGGGCCATGCGTGGCGACAGACAGTACGCCAATTACCACGAGCGGGCTCATGGGGCAGCCAATAAAGGCTGGGCTACGGAACCGCATGCTCCTACATGCACATAACCGTTACGGTCGGCCGACGTCGTCGTCGGCATCCTTGGTTTTTCAGGATGGAGCACGACCATGACACACCCCTACCCCACGCCGCCCTTCGAAGCACAATCCCAGGATTACCCGGGTACCTTCACCAGCATGAAGCCGGTGCCGGATCATGGGGAAAAGGATTATCAGGGGCACGGCCGACTGAGCGGCAAAGTGGCACTGATCACGGGCGCCGACAGTGGCATCGGCCGCGCAGTCGCCATTGCCTTCGCGCGCGAGGGCGCCGATGTCGTGCTGTCTTATCTGGCCGAAACCGAGGACGCCAAGGATACGGTCAAAGTATGCAAACAGAGCGGCAAAGACGCTATCGCGATCGCAGGCGATATCGCCGACCCCGCGCATTGCCGCGAATTGGTAGAGGCGACCATTAAACGCTTCGGGAAGCTTCATGTAGTGGTCAACAATGCAGCCTTTCAAAAAGAAGCCAAGTCGCTCGCCGACATTGCCGACGAAGACTGGCAACGGCATTACAACGTCAACATTCATGCGATGTTTTACATCCTGCGCGCTGCCGAGCCGCACCTGAAACCCGGCGCGTCGGTGATCAACACGGCGTCCATTAACGCCAAGCGTCCACCTACTGCGCAACTGGCCTACTCCTCGACCAAAGGCGCCATTACCAATTTCACGACTGGCCTCGCTGGCCTTTGGGCGGAGAAAGGTATCCGCGTGAATGCCGTGCTGCCTGGACCGATTTGGACTCCGCTGATCCCTTCCACGATGGAGCCGGAGGAATACCGCGATTTTGGCAGTCAGGTACCGCTGCAACGTCCTGGCCAACCGGTCGAGCTGGCGGGTGCATACGTGTATCTGGCATCCGACGAAAGCAGCTATACCACGGGGGCCATGATTGCCGTAGCGGGCGGCGCGCCAAATCTTTAAAAACCCTTACGTTGGCATGCGATGGCCGGCACATTTGTTCACCGGCCGCCGCACGATGTATGCGGGTCGCCTTGCGCGTGAACCGGAATTTCATGCCTATTGCGCAACATTCATCTTGACGTCGCCCATAGCCAAGGCGAACACCTCGAGCTGATATCAAAAGGAATTGGAACCTGCATTCACGCATCCATCCGGTGAACTGAACCTGCACATCTTCTTCCGCATAGATGCGATTCACGCCATGTCCTCACGATAATGACGCGATATCCGTAGGGTTGGAAACGTCTATCCCACGGGAGTTCGGCATGCGTGATCCAGCCCACGACATCGACGTACTCAACGATCTCATCGAAATAACCATGGATAGTTACGAAGGCTATCGTGAAGCGGCAGAGCATTTGGAAAACACCGAGGTCGCCGCTCTCTTTTCACGCTGGGCGCTTAATCGTCGGCATGTACTTTGCGAGTTGCGGCACGCCGTGCAAAACCTGGGAGGACGCCCCGTCGCGGAAGGCACCGTCCTCGGATCCGCTCGACGGTTTTTCGTGGACCTTCGTACCCACCTGACTGCGAATCACGATGCGGTCGTCGAGGAAGCCGAGCGCAGCGACGAACACCTCAAGCATCAATTTGAGTCCGCCTTGAACGACTACAGGCTCAGCACTCCGGTGCGCGATGCCGTTGAACACGCTTACCTGTCAGTGAAAACCTGTCATGGCATCGTGCATGAATTGAAGCAGCCCTGTCCCTCGCACCCGCGTTGCGCTCGCTAGGGATGCTCTCGATATTCCGTGTATTTAGGGGTGTAGGTGAGATATAACAGTCCTCTTCTTGATGAAGGCGCCGATCCATGAATCGACGGATGTCTGAAGCTGGCTTTCTTCAAGGAGGGGGAGAACTCGGGGCGCTTATCCGATCCCGCGACTGGTCGCGCACACCGCTCGGCATTCCCGAGACATGGCCGCAGGCCCTTCGCACAGCCGTAAGACTCATCCTTAATACTGACCATCCCATGTATATCTTTTGGGGTGCCGAGGGTTATTGCCTATACAACGATGCTTATCGTCAGTCGATAGATTCCGAGCGCCACCCAGGGGCGCTTGGCAAACCTGTCCGCGAAGTATGGTCGGAAATCATGCCCACTATTGGACCGCAGATCGAACAGGTCATGCGCGGCGATGGAGCAACCTGGCACGTGGACCAATTAGTGCCCATCACACGCAACGGCATCAAAGAGGACGTTTACTGGACTTACAGCTTCTCGCCAATTGGCGACGACGAAGCGCCCACGGGCGTCGGCGGCGTTCTAGTGATGTGTTCCGAGACCACTGAGCAGGTGGTGTCGTGCCAGCAACTGGCGATCAGCGAAGAGCGCTTGCAGCTGGCATTATCGGCCGGCGGCGGCATCGGGACGTGGGACTGGGATATTCCCAACAATCGCGTTTTCGCGGACGAACGCTTTGCCAGGTTGTATGGCGTGGATCCGGAACGCGCCCAGCGTGGCGCGCCGTTCGAAGAGTTCCTCGCTTCCGTGCATCCCGACGATCTGCATGATTTGCGACGTTCCATCGATAATTGCGTCGCCACGGGCGAACCGCTTAGTAGCGAATACCGGCTTGTCCGGCCAGATAATCGCGAACGCTGGGTGCTCGCCCAAGGTCGATGCATCAAGGATGCACACGGGAAGCCAGTCCGATTTCCCGGAGTCAGTTTCGACATCTCCGGCCGCAAGCGCACCGAGCGTAAATTGCAACGACTATACGAGGTCATGGAGGATGAAGTGGCCCAACGCACGCGGGAGCGCGACCGCGTTTGGCAATCGTCCCCGGATCTCATTGCCGTGCTTCTCAAAGATGGAACGTTTTTCCGCACGAATCCCGCATGGAACACTTTGCTCGGTTGGACCGAAGGGACACTGAACGAATTGAAAGTGCAAGACCTGATTCATGCCGATGACCTCATGGCCTTCGATTTGCACATGCAGCGTTTCGCCGAAAGCCCAGGGCCTATGCGCTTTGAAAATCGGATCCGGTCCAAGCAAGGAGAGTATCGGTGGCAACAATGGGTTGTCGTTCCTGACGAGGACCAGCTGTATTGCATTGCGCGAGACATTCATGACACTCGCGAAAACGAAGCGGCACTCCAATCCGCGCAAGAAGCCCTACGCCAGTCGCAAAAAATGGAAGCGGTCGGGCAGTTGACCGGTGGCTTGGCGCACGACTTCAACAACATGTTGATGGGAATCAGCGGCAGCCTTGAAGTCATGCAGATCGACGTTCACAAAGGGAAGATCGAACGGCTCGACCATTACATGGCGATGGCCATGAAATCGGTCCAGCGGGCCTCTTCCCTCACCCACCGGCTGCTGGCGTTCTCCCGGCGGCAAACCCTTGCGCCCAAGCCTACCGACATCAACCGCCTCATCATGGAAATGTCGGACATGATCCTCCGCACCATGGGACCGAGCATAGCAACCGATTTCGCGACCGGCCTGGATACCCCGATTGCGTTGATCGATTCGCACCAGCTGGAAAACGCCCTGCTCAACCTGTGCATCAATGCAAGTGATGCCATGCCGGACGGCGGGCGGCTGACCGTCGAGACGAAGTCCATCTGGCTCGACTCACGCGCGGCGAAGGCCAACGATGTCGCTGAAGGGGGATATGCGCTACTGACCGTGACCGACACCGGAGTCGGCATCCCACCGGAAGTTGCCTCGCGCGTATTTGAGCCATTCTTCACGACAAAGCCGACGGGCGAAGGCACGGGACTAGGCCTGTCGATGGTGTATGGGTTCGCGCGGCAATCAGGCGGCCAGATCCAAATTGTTTCCGAGCCGGGACAGGGTACCTCCATGCACCTTTACCTGCCCCGGTTTATAGGCGTCGTGGAGCGCGACGCCGTGCCGGAAGTCTCCGCCGGACGGCAGGACTTCATCGATCAAAAGACCGTATTGGTCGTCGATGATGAAGACATCATTCGCTGCCTGATCACGGAGATGCTTCGTGAAACCGGTTACACCGTATTGGAAGCGGCGGATGGACCGACCGCCTTGAAGCGCCTGAAGGAAATGGATGAAATCCATTTGCTTATCACCGACGTGGGGTTACCCGGCGGCCTCAACGGGCGCCAAGTGGCGGATGCGGCCCGACTGCTACGTCCCGACTTGAAAGTATTGTTCATCACGGGCTATGCAGCGGGCGCTGCCGTGGGTACCGACCTTCAAGAGGACAACATGCAGGTGATCACGAAACCCTTCTTGATGGAAACCCTATCGAAGGCAGTCCACCAGATGTTGAACACACGACCCTAATTACCTGCTCGATGTTGCGCCCATTTGCTGGTGGATGTAGCAAGCGCCAACGGAAGCGAAGCCTGACGAGAGGCCGCGCCCAAAAAAACGGCCAATTCTTTCAGTCCAGCACCGCGCCATGGCGATGGCTCAGTCTCACGAAGCCTGGGCCAACAAGTGCCCTCGCGTCGCCGAACAACAGCCGGACGACACTGTCAGATGGCAGGTAGCGGCCATGGCAGGCCCAACCGATCGGAACCATAATCAGGCGCGCGCAGATTCCGGAGGCCATCATGAAAGCTTTGCGATTCGCCCGCCACGGCGGCCCCGAAGTACTTGAATACATCGACATGACCACGCCCGAGGCGAACGAAGAAAGCGCCCTGGTGCGTATCCACGGCGCATCGGTCAATCCAAGCGATGTCAAGAATGTCGCCGGCCATTTCCCCCATACGACACTACCGCGCATCCCAGGTCGCGATTTCAGTGGCGTGGTGGAACAAGGCCCCTTGGCCTGGCGCGGCGCGGAGGTCTGGGGTACCGGCGGTGATATCGGCTTCACCCGCGACGGCACGCATGCCGAATACATCCAGATTCCGATTGCTGCGCTGGCACGCAAGCCTGCTGCACTCGATCACGAACAAGCGTCCGCCGTGGGCGTCAATTTTGTGGTGGCTTGGCTGGGCGCGGTCGACTACGCGCAACTGCGCGAAGGCGAGACGATCGCCGTGATCGGCGCGGGTGGCGGCGTCGGCGGTGCGGTGACGCAGATTGCCAAATCGCTGGGTTGTCGCATTATCGGGATCGATCGCTCACCCGTGGATGCCAGCTCGCCAGCAGGAAAGCGCATCCATGATTTCGTGCCGTTCGACGAGCACGCCATCGCTCATGTACGCGATCTCGAAGGCCTTGCGGAAGGCGTCGATGTGGTTTTCGACAGCGTTGGCGGTGTCGCCTTCGACACTGCACTCGGTTTGGTCAAGCGACGCGGGCGTGTGGTGGAAATCAGTGCGACCGGGCGGCGCAGGGTGGAGTTCGACCTGATCGACTTCTATCACAACGAGACCCAGCTATTGGGCGCCGATAGCGCCAAGCTCGGGGTTGTCGAGTCCGCGCGATTGATGCAAGCCATTGCCCTTGGCTTCGACGCCGGCAAATTCGACGCACCGGTCATCGCCGAACGGTTCACGCTGGCACACGGGCGCGAGGCTTACGAGGCGGTCGCCAAAGGTACGTCCGGTCGCGTGGTCATCGTACCTGCATGATCTTTCGCACGTTCCATCCATCTGGAGCAACCATGAAGGCTTATCTTGTCTCGCTGGTGGTCGGCGTGATCGTTGGAGTGATCTACGGCCTGCTGCGCGTGAAGTCGCCGGCACCACCCACGGTGGCCCTGATGGGCTTATTCGGCATGCTGGCCGGGGAGCAGCTGATTGCGGTGCTCCGCGCCATGTTGCGCTAAGCAGCGTTCATCATGAGACGATTCAGCCTTCCGCCTTGGGCTTACGCCCGCGCCGCGGCTTGGCTTGCGCCTGGGCAATCAATCCCTGCAGATAGGCAATGCCCTCTTCTTCCGGGAAGAAGGACACCACATCGGCTATCGTCAATTTATATTGCTCGCGCAAGGCCAGGAATTCCTCCCGGGCTCGTTGCATCGCAGACATGGCGGCCTGTTTAGCCGTTTGCCTGGCCGTTTGCTTGGTGGTCGCGCGCTGCTCGATTTTCTGGTCGAGGGCCGCAAGTTCCTCCTGGAAGCGGCGGAAGGCGTCTTTGGGGAGAGTCATGGCTACTTGGGATATGACGGGACCACCGATTATCTCACAGGAAAGCCGGGCCCAAAGGCCAGGCTCCAGCCGGCCATGGAATGGGCCCTCCAGGCGATGCGATGCCGACCTACCTCATAGTTACGATGCACCGGCCTGCCCCTATTCGCACACATTGCGCGAAGCTTTCATGTCTTCGGTGCCTGGATTTCAAAACGGTTAGTTCACCAGACTCCGCCACCATCCGACAGCATGTAAAAAAACCACTCATAAAAACCCCTATCCAGAACCGTAATGGCTTCGCCGCGAAAGCCTTGATTGATCCGCGCACCGATCCAGCCTGACTTGTAGACACGCGCAAATTCGGTCAATTCTGGCCTTAACCTAAATAAACCGAGCCGTCGCCGACATATAGCAACGAATTAGCAGGCTGTTGCAGCACCACCTTCATCGCTGTATACGCGCGACTTATTAAGCTCGGCCGCCTGGATGGATTATGGTGCCCAATAGTGCAGGAATGTAACGTCAAGCCGTGTTCATGGCGCGAAATAGCCGCCCCATTGAAATGCCCACTCGCTTAATAATACCCCGCAATTTTGCGTAATTCGTCAAAATACGTCAAACTGCTTTGTAAATGCATTTAGCATGTTATAGCCTAAAGCGCCCCACAAACTCGACTACAAAGGACCAATCATGGCCATTGACCTGAAATCCCTTTCCCCCAAAGAACTCAAGGCGCTCATTGCCAACGCGGAATCGCATATGCAGGAAGCAAGGGCAGGACAAATCCAGGACGTCAGGAACAAGATCGACACGCTGTTGGGCAACGCCGGCCTCACCCTGGCCGATGTCTATCCCACCCGTGGCGGCAAGGCGGGCAAGCGGGCATCGGTTGCCCCCAAGTATCGCAATCCGGAAAACCCGGCCGAAACATGGTCCGGCCGCGGCAAGCGCCCGCTATGGTTCGCCGCCGCCCTCAAACGGCGCGGTGTTACCATCGAGAACCTGTTGATCGATGGCGGCGCCAAGGCCAAGTCGGCCCCTGCGAAGAGGGTCGCCAAGAAAGCGGTGCGCGGCAAGAACAAGCGCCGCTGATCCTTGGTAACGCCTGCGTATACAAACCTCGCGGAAGGTATTTCGCGAGGTTTTTTTGTGATCCAGCGATTATTGGCACAGCCTCCGGTGATGGGGCGCCTGTGCGCCAGAAAAAATGATTCAAAAAAAGTTTTTCGCAAAAGTGCGAAACCTCCATCCCGGCGTACTTGCTTTTCCAGATGTAGTACGTCGCATCGCTGATGCCAAGCTTGCGGTAGGTTTCGGCGAACTTCGCCCCCGCTTCGACTTCTTTGAGGATGCGGACGATGTGTTCTTCGCTGAACTCGACTTTTTCATGCAGAGCTCCTTTGGGGAAACTCCACTTCTGTATGGCTCGAATCAGCGAGGACGCTTCACTTGAACTCAATCCGTGTACCGCTTGTCGCTCATATAGGCCTCTCGGGTGCCGGAAATTTGTCTACAAATCTCTGGCCTGTTCACCAAGAAGTTGACTAGGAACCTAGCTTCATATAGTTTCCTTGTAAACCATATTGGTCACATCCCTTACACGAGTAACTCACCATGTCTGCCCATCGTCTGGAAACCGTCCGCTCCAGCACCAAGACGGTTCGAATCGATTGCACTCCCAAAGCCGCCTTCGACTTCCTGGCCGATCTTGCCAATTGGCCGCGATGGGCTGTCGTGAACATACTGTCCACGAGCCGGACCAGCGATTCAGAGTGGTGGGACATGGTGACGCCACATGGCGCTGCGCGCCTGCGCCTGCGCGCCGACGAGCACCACGGGATTCTCGACCATGACTTCGTGGACCCGATGGCAAGCTGGACGGTGCCGGCGCGCGTGATTGCCAACGGGACAGGCACGGAATTCATGATCACGTTCTTCAAGCCACCGGCCTTCAGCGACGAATTTTTTGACGAACAGGTCAAGCTCGTCGACATCGAATTGAGCAAGCTCAAGGAGATGCTCGAACTGCCGACGGAACTGGCCGCTTGAGCGCGCAAGATCATCCCGACCTCCGGCGGAACAGCCCATGCAGCCCATTTCGAATCTGACTGATCACACTGGATACTGGCTGCGGGTGGTATCGAACGCCGTGTCACAGAGCTTCACCCGGAAAGTTGCGGACGAAGGGGTGACGGTGGCGGAATGGGTGTTCATGCGCATGCTCTACGAGGTGGGGGCGGTCTCGCCCTCAGTCCTCGCCCAGAAGATGGGAATGACGAAGGGGGCGATCAGCAGGCTTGCCGACCGGCTACTCGAGAAGAAGCTCATCGAGCAGACCGACGACCCCAACGACAGGCGAGCCCACAACCTGTCCCTGTCGAAGTCTGGGCGCCGGAAGGTGCCCGTCCTGTCGAAGCTCGCAGACGAGAACGATGCCGAGTATTTCGATGTATTGAATGCGAGAGAGCGCGATGCGCTCAGCAAGATCCTGAAAGCCCTGGTGGAAAGGCGACGCCTGTCAAACGTGCCGGTGGATTGATCCACTGGTCAATCTGCGCTTCAGCGGGAGGTGGGTATGGGCATCCTATTGGCCTTCGCGCCGTTCATCGTTTTCGCTGTCCTGGATCGCTTGATCGGGGCAACGGGAGCCCTGGTGGCCGGCGCTCTCGTCTCCGCGGCATTGTTGCTGCGCGATTGGATCGTGTCGGGACGCAAGCTGAAAATCCTCGAAGCCGGCACGACGTTCCTCTTTGGTGCGCTCGCGCTCTATGCCGTTCTGGGTGCGCCGACCTGGTCTGTCATCGGAATCAGGCTTTACGTTGACAGCGGCCTGCTGCTGATTGTCCTTGCCTCCCTGGCAGCCCGCCGTCCGTTCACCCTGCAATATGCACGCGAGCAAGTCGATCCCGAGCTCTGGGGCTCCCGCGCCTTCATCCGAACGAATTATGTCCTCACGGGGGCATGGGCGCTTGCCTTCGCCATGATGGTGGCCGCGGAATTCGCGCTGCTCTATGTGCCTGCCTTGCCTCGGCGCATCGGCATCATCATCGTCGTTCTTGCCCTCGTGGGCGCCGTGAAGTTCACCTCCTGGTATCCCAAACATGTCCGACGCTCGCAGCGGTCTTGAGCTGCCTCCGGGTGCACGATGCCGACACGTCCTGAACTCGAGATCAACCTTCATCGAGCACTGACTGACATCGCGCGTGGTTGTGTCTTACTGAATCTTTGGTGTGAGCTCTTTCTGACCATGCTGTTCTGCGACACCAAGAAGGGAAGTGCGCCTTGTAGGTGCCCCCCTTTCCTCTGTGCCTGTACTAGCGATAGTTGAGATCGGTGAGTTGGAAGGCGCAGTGCGCGGCGATGCACACGCTCTCGGCCATCAGTTCGGTCGGATGCGGGACCATTGTGGACGCCTCGATCATCAGCGCGCCCTCGTCCACGAAGAACCAGAGCGGACAGCGAGACCCCGAGATGCATCAGACCGCGAAAGGGAAACAGTGGTACTTCGGGATGAAGGCTCACATCGGGATGAATAGTAAAGAGAAGATCATCCACACCGTGAAGGTCTCGGCAGCGAACGTAGCCGCCGATTGGATCAAGACCAAGCCAGGCACTCGCCCGGCAATGTGGTGGCGGTACGATGCGCCGCGCCTCGACCCTGCGCAGCTAGGGCGCTGGTCGCGCACAGTGCTCGCCCCGCGCCTGATTGAAACGCGCCGCAAGCTAAGCGGAGAAGGGATGCCGCTCCACGAGGCATTGAACTACGCCCCGTCGCATCACTATGGCATTCCGGCTTGGTTCGGCGATCCCGACAATCCACCCGCGTTCGAATCGCAGCGGGCCTATCTGAAGCGGCACAGTCTACCGCTGCCGGCGGAGCGCCGGCAGGTTCCGGAGCCAGTGCGGTATCCGCTGCGGATTGAGGTGGCTACGCGGTGGAAATGAAATATGGAGGGCGGGAAGCGCCGCTCCACTGTCACCACTAGCGAAACTGGCTGAAGGTTTTAAGAAGCTTCATGGTCGAGTCGTAGTCGAGCTTATCGCCTTCAAACTCGCACCTATAGAGACCTTGGAGATTCGAAGGAAGAACAACCCCTTTTTCCACCAGCAGGATGACACGTTTTCCGTAAAGCGCCATGGCCGCACCAATTTCGATCAGCACATTGTCATTAATCTTGACGTGCTCGTTCCCATCTCGATCCAGATACTTTCCTTCAGCCCCAACGTGAAGCACACCTGCTCCACAGGAACGCATGTCCTCGAATACTTTTTCTGGCACTGGAATAGCCGTCGCTTCGCGCTCAACCGATACGATTGGCTCGAAGTTTCCAAACGTCAGAAGCTCCTTGATTTGGCCGACGATCTCACGCCGCTTCCCATGAGTTATGAATACACGATTCGCCTTAGTGTCAGGCAGCGTGTTTAGTTTGGCCGCTGACTCTACTGGTGAATGCTGGCCAACTTCAGGCCCAGCATCATGCGTCACCATGTCCACCGCATGATCTTGCTGGCGGTCATTTATATCTTGAGTGGCTGCTGGCAAGGGAACGCCAGGAGAATCAAGATTTATGAATGGGCCGGTAGGTGTCTCACGAATGATGCCAGCGTAGCTTCCGTTTGCTTTTATGATCCCGAATGCAGCGTGTGCTCGTTCAGCTGGAATGCCGAGCGATTTCAGTACATTAATTGCGATCGTTTCATTTGGCAGTTTTGCGCGGCGGTACTTCTCAAAAAATTCTTTCAGAATACGGGGCTTCAGGATCGCCTCTCGGCGTGCAGCAACATCTTGACCTTCTTCTTCCGGCGCGACGAGTCGTTTGCCCAGCGGAGTCAGCTTGATCACATTTGCATTAATTCCACCATCGGTTAATCCGTAGGCGATAGATGCACCGGTGAGATATTTCCAGCCACTGCTGGTTGGACTAACCCCAAGAGCGAGCGCCACATCCGGCGGAGAACCAGAGTCTCCGGCGAAATTGTCCATCAGCGTTGCGGCAATTTTCTGCGCATGCTGTAGCGAAGCCAACGGGAAGTCCGCTTGCTTGAAGTAGATTCGTTTATCGTCAGGCTTGATCGGTTGCTGTTTCTTCGCCGCTTTAGCGACCTTGGAGCCTTTGGCCGCAGATTTGCCAGTCTTTCCTTTTGCTTGAGCCACGTCATTTACTCCAATAACGGCTGAATTTTCTGCACCATGTCTGACAGAGGTGCTCCGAAAAGCAACTCTAGCCGCGCGCCTCGCGCCCCGGCTCGTCTTCTGCAACGCGCGTTCGCCAGTAGAAGTCAGACTTAACCCAGACGACGGTTTCCGCATTGAGCTTGCGAAACGCATTTAGTAGCGGAGTTCCCACCACAAGGTTGCCGTCTGCGTTTTCACGCAACAGGTCTTCTTGGCCTGATTTAACCAAATAATCGACAACATCGTCTTGGTAGAGGCAACCATGACGGTCGACCTGTGCCTGCATCCACTGCGCGGCGGCGGTGGCGCTCATTATTTCTCTGTTTGAACTGGTTCGAGAGATTCAACAGGGAAAACTCCCGTGTCTAGCTTCTTCCCAGCAAACCATTGACAACGGTATTCACCCGTCGGCTGCTTAGCTGGATAGCTGAGAAGAATCTCATTCACCGTCATGTCCGGGCCGCCTGATTTGAGCTTGACGATATCGCCGAGCTTGAATGCACCTTGCTTCGCCATAGAGACCCCCATCCCGGTTTGGTGTACCCGAAGCATAGCGGCGGCATCGAGTGCATGAAAGATCGAGCTGGCGAGGCTGACGTGGAGGCAATCACCTATGCTTGGGCGGGTTCGATCTTCATAGGCTGCGCGTAGGCCATGCAGGCATGTGCAGGAGCGTGTCGCGCGAGGGAGACACTCCCTACTACTGCCCCCGTAGTTCGCGCACAGCGAAATCGCTGCGCGAATCGCGCCCATCCGCGTCCGTAGTCGTTCGCGCGCAAGCGAGTTGCGATATAGGGACGAAAGTAGGGACGCTGAATAGCATGCAACAAAAATCTATGGTCCCTCCCCGATTTGCAACACGGTGAGTGGTGGTGTGGTTTGGCTTGCTTAAATCTATCCGGCGTCTTGGTGGGGATCGCTCCCCGCGCCACGATGAGAGTCGCGCCTGTCGGTCCTTAAAAAGCCCTCGGCCTCATGGGCCAATTTTGCTGTCAGGTTGTCCGTCAGGCCGGTGTGCCGTTCACGCCATCACGTTTCCGTCGTCGCAAAACCAGGTGGGTTAAAGGTCTTCGGCGGGGTCCTGTCAGGCTGGCAGGACACCCGCCTCGAAGGTGGTGTGCTGTCGGGCCAGTGCCCACGCCATGCGTGCCATCTTGTTGGCCAGCGCACAGGCCACCACATTGGAGTGGCGTCGGTTTAGCAAGGTGCGTACCCAGTCAGCCAGCGGGCCTCGCTGGCGATCCAGTCGCTGCATGTAAGCGCGGGCACACTGCACCAGCAACCGTCGGGTGTTCTTGTCGCCCCGCTTGCTGATGCCCAAGAGGTTGGCTCTACCACCGGTGCTGTACTGCCGTGGCACTAGGCCGAGCGAGGCGGCGAAGTCCCGGCTGCACCGATAAGGTTGACCATCGCCCATCTCGGCTGCCAACACACTGGCCGTGATCGGCCCCAAGCCCGGGATCGTGAGCAGGCGTTGCCCCAGATCATCCCCGGCCAACTGGCGGCTCAGTTCCTTCTCGATCGCCTGGATCTGTTCGCTCAGGTAGCCGTAGTGCGCGTGCAGACGCTCCAGCACCTGCACCATCGCCGGTGGCAAGTCCTCATGCTCGGCGAGCACGGGGGAAAGACGACGGATCACGGCCTGTCCGATGGGCAGGCTGATGCCAAACTCCAGCAGGAAGCCGTGCATCTGGTTGATCGTCTTCGTGCGGTCGCGGATCAGTGACTCGCGCACACGATGCAAGGCCGAGAGGCTTTGCTGGGTGATCGTTTTGGGTGACACGAAGCGCATGGATGGCCGTGAGGCGGCTTCGCAGATCGCCTCGGCATCGACGAAGTCGTTCTTGTTGCCCTTCACGAACGGGCGCACGAACTGTGGGGAAATCAGCTTCACCTGGTGACCCAAGGTGGAGAGCCGGCGGGCCAGATGGTGGGCCCCGGCGCAGGCTTCCATCACCACCGTGCAAGCGTGGAAAGTCGCCAGAAACTCGATCATTGACTTGCGACTGAACTTCTTCCGGAACACCGCTTTGCCGTGCCGATCCTGACCATGCAGGTGGAACGTATGCTTGCCCAGGTCAATGCCGATCAACGTGACGTTTTGCATGAGCGTGGCCTCCTTGAAAAACTTCACCCTACCTCGATGCCCGAGATAGGGTGGGGAGGGACCATCTCATTAAGCCCCTTATTTCAGGGACTTAATCGCATTACTGGCGGAGAGAGTGGGATTCGAACCCACGGTAGGCTTGCACCTACGGCAGTTTTCAAGACTGCTGCCTTAAACCACTCGGCCATCTCTCCGTTGTCTTTTTGCGAGGTGCACTTTATGTGCACTACGGCAGTTTGATACGGACCTCCTGCCCTGCTTCTCGTGCCACGGCCTCGCCGATGGTTGTTGGCGCTGCCCTCTCGCGAGGGCGACAATCCTATCAGGAACCGCGCACGCGCGGACCAGCCGTGCCTTTGCGGGAGAGTGCGGCCAGTGCCCATACCATGATGATTACCGGTATCAGGCCGCCCAATAGCGGGAACAGCATGACCGGCTGGCGCAGCACCATCGGCAGCAGTTGCGTGCCAGTAGCGAAGGCGATGATCCACAGCCGCCAGCTGCGGCGCCGGCGGGCGATCCAGAAGCTGGCCACCACTAACGCCAGGGCGATGCTGCTGAGCACCAGGTCGAGCGTGGGCAATATCCACACGCTGGCAAAGCCCAGGCGCGTGCCGATGACCGAAGCGAGCACGAACATCAGGAAATAGCTGGTGTAGAACTCCACCTTGTCCCAGGACGTGCGCGCTATCGTGTTCATGCAATTTTCTCCGCGCTGGCCATGTAGGGACGAAGGGCTTCCGGCACGGTAATCGAGCCGTCGGCATTCTGGTAGTTTTCCATCACCGCGATCATGGTGCGCCCCACGGCAAGGCCCGAACCGTTGAGCGTATGCACCAGCTCCGGCTTGTTGGTCTCGGGATGGCGCACACGCGCCTGCAGGCGGCGTGACTGGAAATCCTCGCAGTTGGAGCAACTGGAGATTTCGCGGTAGGTCTGCTGGCTGGGCAGCCATACCTCCAGGTCATAGGTCTTGCTGGATTGGAAGCCCATGTCGCCGGTGCACAGCAGCAGCTTGCGGTATGGCAGGCCCAGCTTCTGCAGCACTTTTTCGGCGTGGCCGACCATTTCCTCCAGTTGCGCGTAGGAATCGCCTGCCCGCGCAACCTGCACCATTTCGACCTTTTCGAACTGATGCTGCCGGATCATGCCGCGCACATCGCGGCCATAGCTGCCCGCTTCCGCCCGGAAGCAAAGCGAATGCGCGGCAAGGCGCAGCGGCAAGGCATCGGCGTCCTGGATGGTGTCGCGCACGAGATTGGTGAGCGAGACTTCGGCCGTGGGAATCAGATAGCGACGCGAATCGCCCACCTGGGTCGCAAACAGGTCTTCCTCAAACTTTGGCAGCTGGGTAGTACCGAACATCGAATCGCTGTTGACCAGCACGGGTACGTTGCATTCCAGGTAACCGTGTTCGCGTGTGTGCAGGTCGATCATGAATTGCCCGAGCGCACGATGCAGCTGGGCAAGCTGGCCGCGCATGACGGTGAAGCGCGCGCCGGAAAGCTTGGCTCCGGCTTCGCCATCCAGCCAGCCATGGCGCTCGCCCAGGTCGACGTGATCCTTCACGTCGAAATCGAAGCTGCGCGGCGTGCCCCAGCGGCTGATTTCACGGTTATCGGATTCGTCCTTGCCGACCGGTACCGATTCGTGCGGGATATTGGGGATCAACAGCGCGATATCGGAAAGTTTGGCCTGCACGTCCGCCAGTGCCAATTCGTTCGCCTTGAGCTTGTCGCCGATGCCGGCCACTTCCGCCATCAACGCGGCGACATCCTCACCCTTGGCCTTGGCCTGGCCGATGGCTTTGGAGCGGGTATTGCGCAGGTTCTGTAATTCCTGCGTCTCGGTGGACAGCTGCTTGCGTCGGCTTTCCAGCGCCTCCACCGCGCCCACGTCAAGCGTGAAGCCTCGGGTTTCCTTCAGCCGCGCGGCGGTTTCAGCCAGGCGCGAACGCAGCAATGCGGGGTCCAGCATGTCGAAGTCCAGAAAGTATGGCCAGAGCGAGCGATTATCGCCGTGCGGCAGCCATGGTCGCAACGCGGCACGCTGGCATGGCGTGACGGGGATCGGCGTTCCATGGGCAGAGGCCGCCGACTTTGGCTCTGCCAGCCGATGCGTCGCAAAGCCAAACGCAGGCGAGCCTGGCATGAATGGGGGCGCGAACAAGTTCGAAAGCCCATCGGTCGCGCGCTGGCGGGGGGTATCGGCCTGTCCGCGTCGGGCTTATTTACCGCGCGCCTGCCGGCGGGCTTCGCGCAGGGCTTGCAGCTTTTCGCGCAATTTCAATTCCAGCCCACGCGCTACCGGTTGGTAGAACTCCGTGCCGGCCAAGGCGTCCGGCAGACATTGCTGGTCGAGCGCGACGCCGCCTTCCAGGTCGTGATCGTATTGATAGCCTTTGCCGTAGCCCAGGCCCTTCATCAACCGGGTCGGCGCGTTACGCAAATGCAGGGGCACTTCCAGCGTGCCGGTCTGGCCGACCACGGCCCGCGCCTGGTTGTAAGCCGCGTAGGCGGCATTGCTCTTGGGCGCGATCGCCAGCCAGATCGCCAGCTGCGCCAGTCCCAATTCGCCCTCCGGGCTGCCGAGCCGTTCGTAGGTATCCCATGCATCCAGCGCCATGCGCCATGCGCGCGGCTCGGCCAGGCCGACGTCTTCCACCGCCATGCGCGTCATGCGGCGTGCCAGGTACAGCGGATCGCAGCCGCCATCGAGCATGCGCACCAGCCAATACACCGCCGCATCCGGGTCGGACGAACGCACCGATTTGTGCAAGGCTGAGATCTGGTCGTAGAACTGTTCGCCGCCCTTGTCGAAGCGGCGCGTGCGATCGGCCAGTACCTGTTCGAGCGTGGCGTTGTCGATCACCTTGCCGTCGGCCAGCTCGGCGGCGATCTCCAGCAGGGTCAAGGCCCGGCGCACATCGCCGTCGGCCGCCTGTGCAATCAGGCGCAGCGCGGATTCGGCCACGTCGAGCTGTAACGCGCCCAGCCCCCGTTCGGTATCGGCAAGCGCGCGCTGCAGGGCGGCGACAATGTCATCCACCGAAACGGCATCGAGCACGTGCACGCGGCAGCGCGACAACAATGCCGAATTGAGTTCGAAGGAGGGGTTCTCGGTGGTAGCGCCGATAAAGATGATCACGCCGCGTTCGATGTGCGGCAGGAAGGCATCCTGCTGCGCCTTGTTGAAGCGATGCACTTCGTCCACGAACAGCAAGGTGCGCCGGCCTTGCGAGAAATTGACCTCGGCCTCGGCCAATGCCTTGCGCACATCGGGCAGGCCCGACAGTACCGCCGAGATGGCGCGGAAGTCCGCGTCGGCGTAGCGCGCCACCAGCAGTGCCAGCGTAGTCTTGCCACAGCCCGGAGGCCCCCACAGCACCATCGAGTGCACGCGCCCGGCTCCCAGCGCACGCCGCAATGCCTTGCCTGGCGCGAGCAGCCGCTGCTGGCCGACGATCTCCTCGAGGCTGCGCGGACGCATGCGCTCGGCAAGCGGCTTGAGTTCTTCTGCCTCGGTCGCGAACAGGTGGGGAGCGTTATGCGGGGCGCGTCGATCCATGGACAGATGATAGGCCATCCGGCGTGGATGGTTCCTCACGCGCCGCATGCCCCGCCCGCCTGATGTGGGCGTTAATCGTACTGGCGCAGGAAGACGTGCCGATAAACGGCATAACCGAGGCCGACGGCGCCGATGAGTGCGGCGGGAACCAGCAATACGCGCTCCTGGATGCATGCGAATCCCCACGCACCCAACACCGCGCCGAGAATGAAATGTCCGGCGACCAGCAGGCATACGTGGATGCGCAGCATGTCCACCGGCAGGCCGCGCAGGCGTTGGCCTAAATAGATGCCCAGGTCCGTGAAAATGCCTGAGAGATGCGTGGTGCGCAATGTCGCGCCGCTGTAGGTCGTGACCATGGCGTTTTGCAGGCCGCACGCCGCCGAAGCAAGGTACAGGCCGAGGTCGTCAGCATCGCGAATCAAGGGCGTGGCGGCGAACAGGACTAGCGATTCGAGTATCAGCACCACGCCATATCGCCGCCCTAATTGCAGCGTCCCCTGCTTCACGATGAAACCGCTGACCATCGCGCCGACCAGGTACGATACGATCACCAGCCCCCAATGCAGCAGGTCTGTGTTATCGCCAGCAGCCAAGGCGATGCCGAACTCCGTGCTGGTTCCGGTCAGGTGGCTAATGGGTTCATGCCGGAAGCACAAGTAACCGACCGCATTGATGCAACCGGCCACCAGCGCCAGCAGGCCACCACCTACCCAAGCCCAGCGCGGCAGCTGGCGAATCATGCGATGCGGTCAGTTTTTGAGCGGCTGGGTGCTGATGACCGGCAGGTCGCCGATCACATCCGCCCCCTTGGGCGGCGTGAAATTGAAATCCTGCGGCGGCAAGTCCGGATTGCGCTGCCAATTCGAAAAGCGCATGTCGGTGGTGGAGCCGATCTGGTCCTTGAACTGCATCCGTGCCAGGCCATTGGCGTCGAAGCCAAGATCGGCATAGCTGAGCTGCGCATCGTTCGACTTGGAGGTAAGACGCATCCAGAGCAGGCCATCGCGCTCGCCTTGCTCGGTAACGCTGAAATCCCGGTCCAATTGCGAGAGGTCGGTAAGCACGGTAAGCGGGCTATGCGCCTCTTCCGTATCCTGCTTGCGCACGGTGACCTGTTCGAGGTCCGGGTCATACATCCAGACGCGGCTGCCGTCGGCGACGATCGTCTGCTTGTAGGGCTTCAAGGTATCCCAGCGGAATTGGCGCGGCGCCTGCAAGGCCAGCGTGCCGCTGGTCGCGATCACCTTGCCGTCGGGGTTGGTGAGCGTCTGGGAGAAATCACCGGACAGCGCGTGCAAGCCCTTTGCGAAAGCGTCCAGCCGCGCCCGCGCCGGACCAACGGCCGCCTGCGCCGCGCCCATCAGGGACAACACGAGGCAGGCTGCGAAAGCGATGAAGCGAAGGCGTTTCATGGTTCCTGTTCCTGATGGGGATGAGTGGCGCAATAGTGGACAGAGGATGGTGAATCGCCACGGAGCGCGATCTCTCCGGCCTCCCCCGCGATGCACGAGGGCTTGCCTACTTCGGCGGCGGCGGCGCCAGCACTTCGCGGTTGCCGTTGTGCTGGGGCCCGCTCACCACGCCATCCTGCTCCATTTGCTCGATCAAGCGGGCGGCGCGGTTGTAGCCGATGCGCAAATGGCGTTGCACGCCCGAGATCGACGCGCGCCGCGTCTCGGTGACGATGCGCACGGCGCGGTCATACAGCTGAGCGTCGGCATCGCCGCCTTCCTCGCCTTCCTGCGGCAGGCCGGCGTCGTTGATGAACTTGCCATCGCTGGTGGCCTGCACTTCTTCCAGCACGCCCTCGATGTACTGCGGCGCGCCTTGCGCACGCAGCCAGTTGACCACGTTGTGGACCTCATGATCGTCGACGAAAGCGCCGTGCACACGCTCGGGCGTGGCCGTACCGGGCGGCAGGTAGAGCATGTCGCCATGTCCAAGCAGGGTCTCGGCGCCGGATTGATCGAGAATCGTGCGCGAGTCGATCTTGCTCGACACCTGGAAAGCAATGCGGGTGGGAATATTGGCCTTGATCAGGCCGGTGATCACATCCACCGACGGACGCTGCGTCGCCAGCACCAGATGCACGCCGGCGGCACGCGCCTTTTGCGCGAGGCGCGCGATCAGCTCCTCCACCTTCTTGCCGACGATCATCATCATGTCGGCGAACTCGTCGATGATCACGACGATGTACGGCAGCGGCTCCAACGGCTCGGCGGCCAGGTTCGGCATTTCTGGATTGGGGCGGAACAACGGGTCCAGCAGCGGCTGGCCGGCGTTCTCGGCGTCCTTCACCTTCTTGTTGAAGCCGGCCAGGTTACGCACGCCTACCGCGGCCATCAGCTTGTAGCGGCGCTCCATTTCCGCCACGCACCAGCGCAGCGCGTTGGCCGCTTCCTTCATGTCCGTGACCACCGGCGCCAGCAAATGCGGAATGCCTTCGTAGACCGAAAGCTCCAGCATCTTCGGGTCGATCATGATCATGCGCACGTCTTTCGGGCTGGCCTTGTACAACAGGCTCAGCACCATCGCGTTCACCGCGACCGACTTACCCGAACCGGTAGTGCCGGCCACCAGCAGATGCGGCATCTTGCCCAGATCGACCACCACCGGCTTGCCGCCGATATCCTTGCCCAGCGCCAGCGCCAGCGGCGATTTCTGCTGGTCGTATTTGTCGGAGCGCAGGATTTCCGAGAGGTAGACGATCTGCTTCTTGGCGTTGGGGATTTCCAGGCCGATCACGTTCTTGCCTGGAATCACGTCGACCACGCGCACGCTGACCACCGACAGGCCGCGCGCGATGTCCTTGTCCAGGCTCGACACCTGGCTGCCGCGCACGCCGGCGGCCGGTTCCAGCTCGAAGCGAGTAATCACCGGGCCGGGATAGACGCCGACCACCTTGGCCTCGATCCGGAAATCCTTGAGCTTGAGCTCCACCTGGCGCGACAGCACTTCCAGCGTTTCTTCCGAGTAGCCGGGGCCCTGCTCCGGGGCTTCGTCCAGCAACGACAACGGCGGCAGCTCGCCCGGCTGGGCCGCGCCGACGAACAGCGGAATCTGTGTTTCCACGCGCGCGCGCTCGCTTTTCACCACCGGCGCGGCCGGCGCCTCGATGCGCACCGGCTCGCGCTTGGCCTGCTTGATCGCCTCGGTTTTCTTCACCACTTCGCGCTCGGCGCGGGCCTGGTGCGCGGCGATCACTTCCGGCGCCTCGCGCAGCTTGCCGCCGAACCAGGAGGCCAGCCGCAACACGCCCTGCCCGGTGAGATCCATCAATTTGAACCACGAAAGACCCGTCGCCAGCGTCACCGCGATCAGGAACACCGCCAGCAGCAGCAACGGAGCGCCTTTGTCCCCGAACGCACGCAGCAAACCGTGGCCGACCGCGTGGCCGATCACGCCGCCAGCGCCCTCGGGGCCCATGCTGCTATCGGGAAAATTCAGCCAGCACAGGCCGGGCATGGTGATGAAGAAGAATACCGAGCCGATCAGGCGCAGCGACGGCTCCCACGGCTGCACGCTGCGCACGCCATGGTTGCGCAGCACCTGTACGCCCAGGAACAGCAGCAGCAAGGGGAAAAAATACGCCACGCCGCCAAACAGGTAGCGCAGCAGATCGGCGATATAGGCGCCCACGGTGCCACCGAGATTGTGCACATGCGCGCTGGTATCGGCGTGCGACCAGCCCGGATCGGAGCCGTCGTAGCTGAGCAGGCAGACCAGCAGGTACAGCGCCAGCGGCAGCAGCAGCAAGGCACCCGCTTCGCGCAGGCGGCGCTTGACCTCTTCGCTCATGCCCGCCTTCGGCTTTTCTTTTCGAACGTTCGCGCTGCGCGCCACCGGGGTGTTTTTCCTTGCAGGTGCTGGATTTGGAACAAAAGGATGCGCGGGGAGTGTAACAAGCGGCGGGCGGCCGATAGCGAGGGCGCAGGCACCTGGGCCTGCTTGCACGACGTGGCGGGCGCCCTCGCCGGGCGCCGCTCGTCCCTGGACGCCTTGAATAGACCTCGCGACTTCCCCATCCTTGCGGATTCCCGCAGCACTGCCGAAACCAGCGCCGCCATCATGGCGAACTACCGTACAACATCGCCAGTAACTCCTTAAGGATTATAGCAATGACCACCCCCAAACATAGCCGCCTGCTGATCCTCGGCTCCGGTCCTGCCGGCTACACCGCTGCCGTGTACGCAGCGCGCGCCAACCTCAAGCCGACCATGGTCACCGGCTTGCAGCAGGGCGGGCAATTGATGACCACCACCGAGGTCGACAACTGGCCCGGCGATGTGAAGGGGGTACAGGGCCCGGAACTGATGCAGCGCATGGCCGAGCATGCCGAACGCTTCGAGACGGAAATGGTGTTCGACCATATCCACACCGCCGATCTCAAGCAGCGTCCATTCCGCCTCAAGGGCGATGCGGGCGAGTACACCTGCGATGCGCTGATCATCGCCACCGGCGCCACCGCCAAGTACCTGGGGCTGGCCAGCGAAGAGCACTACAAAGGCAAGGGTGTGTCGGCCTGTGCCACCTGCGACGGCTTCTTCTTCCGCGACCAGGATGTCGTGGTCGTCGGCGGCGGCAATACGGCGGTGGAGGAAGCGCTGTATCTGTCCAACATCTGCCGCAAGGTCTACCTGGTGCATCGCCGCGACAAACTGCGTGCCGAGAAGATCATGCAGGACAAGCTGTTCGAGAAGGCCGCCGCCGGCAAGATCGAGCTGGTGTGGAACCACACCATCGGCGAGGTGCTGGGCGACGCTTCGGGCGTGACTGGCGTGCGCGTGAAGGACCTCAACAGCGCCGCTACCCGCGATATCGAAGCTACCGGTTTCTTCGTGGCGATCGGCCATACGCCGAACACCGGCATCTTCGAGGGCCAGCTGGACATGCACGACGGCTACATCAAGATCCGCAGCGGCCTGGAAGGCATGGCGACCATGACCTCGATTGCCGGCGTGTTCGCCGCCGGCGACGTGGCCGACCATGTGTATCGCCAGGCAGTGACGTCGGCCGGCTTCGGCTGCATGGCGGCGCTGGATGCGGAACGCTGGCTGGACCAGGGCAAGCCAGTTGCCTGACAGTTGCTGCCGGTCCTTCGGAAGCAGGCTGCATTGAGACTTCCACTGGCAGGATCATCCGTGCCGCCGCACGGATGATCCCCGAGCCAACCATGACGATCATGGCAAGCTATGCCTTCCTCCATCTCCCTGCGGAAAAAGAGGGCGCCGGAAAAGAACGTGATTGAAGCCCGCTTCCACGACAGCATCGACGATATCGCCGCCGCACACTGGGACGCGCTGCGTCCGGACGACAATCCGTTCCTCTCGCACGCTTTCCTGGCCGGGCTCGAACGCAGCGGTTGCATCCGCCCTGACTGGGGCTGGCAGCCCCATCATCTTGGCCTTTACCGCGATGGCAGCCTGCTCGCCGCCGCGCCGCTCTACCTGAAAGGCAATTCGCACGGCGAATTCGTGTTCGACTGGAGCTGGGCCAGCGCCTGGGAGCGCGCGGGTGGCGACTACTACCCCAAGCTGCTCAATGCGGTGCCCTATTCCCCGGTGACCGGGCCGCGCCTGCTCGTCGGCAGTGACGCCACCCAGGCTGCCGCATTGCGAGCGTTGCTGGTGGCGGCCATGCAACAACAGGCACAGCAACTAAAGCTATCGTCGGTGCATGCCAATTTCCTGGCCGAGGCCGACCTGGACGCCTTCGACGACACGTGGATCACGCGCAGCGACGTGCAGTTCCATTGGCACAACCAGGGCTATGCCGACTTTGATACCTTCCTTGCCGCACTGAACCACAAGAAACGCAAGAACATCCGGCATGAACGCAAGCGTCTCGCCGAATATGGCCTGCATATCGACATGGTCAGCGGCGCCGAACTCGACACCGCAGCCTGGCGGCAGGTGCATGCGCTCTACACCGCCACGTTCGATGCCAAGGGCAACCACGCAGCGCTAACCGAAGCGTTCTTCCATTACCTGCGCCGCGAATTCGGCCATGCCGTGCAGGTGGCGCTGGCCTATCGCGGCAGCGAGATCGTCGCCATGGCGCTGATGCTGCGCAGTGCAACCACCTTGTACGGCCGCTATTGGGGCGCAAGCGTCGAGGTGCCCGACCTGCATTTCGAGCTGTGCTATTACCAGGGTATCGAATACGCCATCGCGCAGGGCCTGCAACGATTCGAACCCGGTGCACAAGGTGAGCACAAGCTTGCCCGCGGCTTCCTGCCGGTGCGCACGCACTCGCGGCATTACCTGCTGCACGAAGGCTTTCGCGCCGCCGTGCGCCGCGCACTCGCGCCCGAGGGAGAGAGCATGGATGCCTATGCCGAAGAACTGCTCGACCGCAGCCCCTACGCCAAGTCATGATCCGGCTGCCACTGCTCGACGAAGAGTTGCCGGATCGCTTCCCTGATCCGCGCAGCGCGCTCGACGAACCGAACGGCCTGCTCGCATTCGGTGGCGATCTTGCGCCAGAACGCCTCACCGCCGCTTACGCGCAAGGGATCTTTCCCTGGTTCAACGAAGGCGATCCGATCCTGTGGTGGTCGCCCGATCCACGCTGCGTTTTCCATACCGCCACGTTGCGGCCCAACCGCAGCCTGCGCCGGGCGCTGGCAGGCACGACATGGCAAGTAACCGTCGATCGCGCGTTCCGTAGCGTGGTAAAGGCATGCGCCGCGCCACGGCCCGGGCAATCGGGCACCTGGATCAGCCCGGCCATGATCGACGCCTACGAGGCCCTGCATGAGAGGGGCCGCGCGCATAGCGTGGAAGTGTGGGATGGAAATCGCCTGGCCGGTGGTCTATATGGCGTCGCCATCGGCCGGCTGTTCTGCGGTGAATCGATGTTCAGCGCATGCAGCGGCGGTTCCAAACTCGCGCTGTGCGCACTGGCCGCCTTGTTGCGCAGCTGGGATTTCCCGCTGATCGACGCACAGGTCAGCAACCCGCACCTGCTCAGCCTGGGCGCGCTGGAAATTCCGCGCGCCGCATTCCTGAAACAAGTCGACGCGCTGACCTCATCATCCTTCGATCCACGACATTGGCAACACCTCGCGCCACTACCCGCACGACACCTGCTGGACAACGTTGATCTCAATTGGTCGGATTGAGCGCCAGCGCCTTCAGCGCGGGATAATGGTCCAGGAACAATTGCACCAATGCAGGATCGAGCTGGCTGCCGGCCGCATCACGCAAATAATGCAGCACCTCGGCTTCCGGCCATGCGGGCTTGTAGACGCGCGGAAAGCTCAACGCATCCCATACGTCCACGACGCTGAAAATACGTGCCGCCAGTGGAATGGCGTCGCCCTTGAGCCCTTGCGGATAACCGCTGCCATCCCAGCGTTCGTGATGGCTATACGGCACGACGCTGGCGCCGCGCAGGAATTCGACCCGCTGCAGCATGTCGTGACCGATGCGCGGATGTGTGCGCATGACCTGCGTCTCGGCGTCGTCCAGCTTGCCCGGCTTGATCAGGATGGCATCGGGCAAGGCCAGTTTGCCGATGTCGTGCAGCAAGGCGCCGAACTTGATATCCCGTAACGCATCGCCTTCCAGCCCAGCCAATTGCGCCAATCCGGCGGCCATCCGCACCACCCGTTCGGAATGGTCGCTGGTTTCCTTATGCCGCACATCCATCGCCTGCACCAGCACGCGCAAGGCTTGTTCATGGCTTTCGAGCAGGCGCCGGTTGGCATCGGCCAGCCTGCGCACCGTGCGCCCGATCATCCAATACAGCAGGGCGCCGGTGCCGAGCACGAACAGCCATGCCTTGAAAATCTGATACAGCACGATCCGCTGCGGATCGTGCACCAGGTCGCCCAGCAGCTGGCCGGAAAACCAGATCCATGCCGCGGAGATCAGCACATAGGCGCCGGCGGTTCGCAACTGCGGGCTTACATTCACTGACTGCCCTCCCCCTGGGCGCGTCTCAAAGACGCATTCTGCCATCCGTAAAGCAAGATCCGCTGTGCTGTCTTGCGCAAATCATCCAGCGCGCGGCGTGAACAAGGCATCCAGGCGTCGCGCGCGAATGCACAAGTGCAGGACCCTGACCGCGACGAGAAATCATTGCGCACTATTCCGGCGCAAGGCTGCCTGCAGCAGGCGGCGCTGCATACGATCGCGCCATGCCGTGGCGGTGGACAGTCCCATTCGTTCCAGCGCAGCGGCCTCTTCCGGGCCGGGCGCGCCGGGTTGCATTACGGCCTTGAGTAATCGCCAACGTCCCCGCCAGTTGCCACCGCACGTCTTCAGCCATTCCAGCGCAGGCAGCAGGCGCTGCTCGACTTCGGTGAAATCGCTGCCGAACGGAAACCGCGGCAATAATCCCTTGCGCATCGGCTTTGCCAGTGCCTTGCGCAAGGCCTGGGGGCGATGTTGATGCCACGCTTCGGGAATCTTGAAATCCGCCGCGAGCTTGCCGTGCGCCTTGGCTTCCGCGGCCAACGCATCGACGAAGCGTGCATCGCTGATGGCCAGCATCGCCTCGATGCATTCGCTGTCGCTCTTGCCGCGCAAATCCGCCACGCCGTATTCGGTTATCACCAGATCGCGCAAGTGACGCGGAATGGTGATGTGTCCGTAATGCCAACGGATATTGGTTTCGACGCCATCGGGTCCCTGGCGCGTGGCACGCAGCAGCAGCGCGGAACGGCCATCGGGCAGTTCGTGCGCCATCGCCACGAAGTTGTACTGGCCGCCGACACCGCTGACCACGTGCCCATCTTCCAGCGCATCGGAGACCACGGCGCCAAGCAAGGTGGCCATCATGCAACTATTGAAGAAACGCGCGCCGCGCCGCTGCAGCATGGCCAGCGGCTGGTGGTCGCCGTAAAGCTGATTCACGTTCGAGACGCGGCACATGTCGATCGCATCGGGATCGTTTGCGGCGGTCTGCGCCAGCCAGGCATAGAGTTCGCGCGAGCCGAGAAAGAAGGCGCCACGCAAATAGTGACCGCCAGGCACGTCGTCCGGCAGGCGACCCGCCATGGCAGCGCGTTCCAACGCGAGGTTGTCCCAGCAACGGCGCTTGAGGATGCCGGCCTTGGCCAGTTGCATGAAGCCATCCATCACCATTTCGCTGGCGCCGTACAGGCCTGACTTGAAACTGCCAAGGCCGCCGATACGAGCCGCCAGCGCGTGCGTCGTGCCGCCTTGGTCCAGGGCCAGCAGTAGTTTTCGCCACGCGACATTGTCCTGGTGCCGCAGCAGCAAGCCCTTGACCAACGCATCGGACAACGCACCGATACCGATCTGCAGGCAGCCGCCATCTTTTACCAGCGCGCTGGCATGCAAGCCCAGCGCGTATTCAGCCATGTCCACCGGCATCCGCGGCAGCGCGAACAAAGCGGGCGAGGAAACGGGAGCCAGCTCGATATCGAAGACATCCTGCGCTACCTCGGCATGCCCGCCGAGATAGGGCAAGTCCGGATGGACCACCGCCACGCACAGCGGCCGCGCTTTGCCGGCCGCCTTCACGCGGTCGAGAAAGTCCGAAGTAAGGTCGGGATTGCATGACAGGCTGTAGCGCACGCCATCCGGCGTTTCGCGGCGCGCCACCAATTGCACCAGCAGGTTGATGTCCTGCACCACCAGGTCGCGCGCCACATGCGTGTAGTTCTGGCTGATGTAGTCGCGCTGCGCGCTGGCCGAATGCAGCAGCGCGCCAGATTGCATGTAGAACTCGTGCACCGCCACGTTCGGCGGCAGCTTGCCGCGCGCCTGGTCGATCGCATACAGCGGATCGACATAGCCGGCGCCAAAATGGCGTTCCAGGAACGGGCCAAGGAAGCGTGCTTCCAATCCCGGTGTTGGCTGCGGCCGCATGAGCGACAACGCGGTGTACAAGGTCATCGACCGCCAGGTATCGGCCAGCATCCATGCATACAGCGCATTGAGCAATCCATGCGGCTTGCCCAGGCCCAACGGCGCAGCAACGCGCAGGTCGGCGCCCAGCCGCTCGACGATCAGCTGCGCACAGGCGTCGGTGTCCGTGAAACGCTGCTCCGGCAACATGGGGCGATCATGCCAGAAGCGCGCCTTCCGGCAACAGCAGCAGGCATCGGCGGAGGTTTCGCGGCTCGCCCATCCTTTTTCCCGCTTCCGCTTCCCTATACTCCCAGCATGGTTTCCGACACATCGCCGTCCACGCCCAGCCGGCTGCTCGCCGAACAGGCCCTCAGCCGTACCGCCGGCGCGCCGTTGATCGGCGGCAACCAGATTGAATTGTTGATCGACGGGCAACAGCATTTCGATGCGTGGCTGGCCGCGATCCGCGGCGCCCGGCAGCGCGTGCTGCTGGAAAACTACATCGTGCGCGACGACGATATCGGCTGCGCGTTTCGCGATGCCCTGGCCGAACGCGCGCGCGACGGGGTTTACGTCGCCGTCATCGTCGACTGGATGGGCTGCCTGGGGCAGTCCGGTTCGGCGTTCTGGAAACCGTTGCGCGAAGCGGGCGGCCAGGTGCGGGTATTCAATCCGCCGCAGTTCGGACGCTCGTTGGGCTGGATGAGCCGCGACCATCGCAAGCAACTGGTGGTCGATGGCCGGCTGGGGTTTTTGTCAGGTGTCTGCATCAGCGCGAAATGGCTGGGCGAGGCTTCGCGCCGCATACCGCCGTGGCGGGATACGGGCGTGGCCCTGCGTGGTCCGGCGGTGCTGCAATTGGAAGCAGCCTTTGCCGACAGCTGGGAGGTGGCAGGCGGCATCCACCCGGTGTTCGCGCCTGCACCCGAGGACACCTTGGCCGGCGACATCTCCTTGCGCGTGATCGCCACCCAACCGGCCACCGCGGGCATGTATCGGCTCGATCAATTGATTGCCGCGATGGCGCGCCGCAGCCTGTGGCTGACCGATGCTTATTTCGTCGGCGTGGCGCCTTACGTGCAGGCATTGTCGGCCGCCGCGCGCGATGGCGTGGACGTGCGCCTGCTGGTGCCCGGCACCAGCGATCTGCCGATGGTCGCCAGTCTTTCACGCTCCGGCTATCGCCCGCTGCTGAAGGCGGGCGTGCGGGTATTCGAGTGGAACGGCTCGATGCTGCATGCCAAGACGGCGGTGGCCGATGGACAATGGGCGCGCGTGGGCTCCTCCAATCTCAATCTTGCCAGCTGGTTGAACAATCGCGAGATCGATGTTGCCGTCGAGCATGCCGGTTTCGCTGCGCAAATGGCCGCGCAATACGAAAGGGATCTGCAAAACGCCACCGAAATCGTGCTGGCGCCGCGCCGTTACCGTCGCGGCGAACGTGTGCGCAGTAGCGAGATGCGACCGCCACAGCCCCGCCATCTCGGCGGCAGCACCAGCCGTGCGGCGGCCGGCGCGCTGCGTATTGCCAACACCATGGGCGCGGCATTGACCGAACGACGAGTGCTGGGCGATACCGAAGCGGCCCCGCTGGTCGGCGCCACGCTACTGTTTGCCGCGCTTGCCACGGTCGCCATCCTCTGGCCGGCAGCGGTCGGCTGGCCGGTGGGCGCGATCGCGATCTGGTTCGCGATCAATACCGGCGTCCGGGCATGGCATTTGCGCCGACGTCGTCCGCAGCGTGTCCGGGGTATCGAAGAGTCGGACCGCTAAGCGCTGGCTGGCGTCATGCACCGGCCCCGCCACTACGGTTTCATTGCCGTTTGCTTCAATGGATCGCCCTTGCGCTGGAGATAGATCTCGCCCAGCCGGTAGGACGCATAGTCGCTAAGGTGTCCCACGTCGCGATAGACCGGAACGCCGTCCACAGCTGACAGACAGCTGCCGCCAGTGCATTGCGCATCCTTGGGATCGATCAGCACCAGCGCGGGATAGGACGCCTTGAGCCGCGCGAACATGCCCTCGAGCCATGTCGCTGCCGCGTCGTGGGCCGGATGCACCGCGCAGGTATTGGATTGAGCTGGCAGGCGCAACTTGAAATGCCGGTAAAAACACACCTCATAATTGTCGGGCACCGGCGCGGGGCTCTCGATGAGTACCGGCGTGGCCCCCGCGCCGACGATCAGGTCCAGCGCGTGCCTGACGGCCGCTTCGAGCCGTGCGTGGCCGGCCGGCACCGAGCGCTCGTCACCCATCGCGCTGACGATCGAATCCGGATCGTAATAAAGCCAGTTCTCGCCAATGATAACGTAGCGGTAATGCCCGGCCGCGATGCGCTGGTAATCGCTTTGCACATGATCAACGCACACCTGGTATTGGGCATCGCTCATCTTCCACCAGCCCTGCATCGTCAGATGCGGGAACGCCAGGCAGGAGGGCGTGGCCACCGCCGTCACCGCGATGCCTGCGTCACGCGCCAGCACATCGATGAAATTCCAGCTCTGGTTCGAATAGGAATCGCCGATCATCAGCGCCGCGCGCGATGCCTGTCGGTCGCCAAGCATGCAGCCGCTCATGTCGGCCATGCGCGGACCGCTGCTCTGGATGCAGCGCTGCCGGTTCGGCGGGGTGTAGCGATCGAGCGCACGATCGATGCGCACCATGTCGTATCCGAAACGGCCGGGCATGAAATGCAGCCGGTCGGCCACGCCATACAGCGCCGAAAGCAGCAACAAAGGCAGCACTGCCAGCCACAGCAGCGACTTGAGCAGGCCAGGATGCCTCTTGCGATACGGCTGCTCGATGTAGCGATAGGACAGATACGCGCACGCCAGCGTCAATGCGTAGCATGCCAGCAACACCGATGCATATTCCGGCACGCCCAGGTAACGGATCGTCGCAAAAATCGGCCAATGCCATAAATAAAGCGAATAGGAAATATCGCCGAGAAATTCCGGCAAGCGCCATGACAATGCGCGGGCCACCCAACTGCGTTCGCGCGCTCCCACGGCGATCACGCCCGCGCTCGCCGCACACACCGCTATCGCATAGCCGTTCGGATAATGGTCGATCACGCCCGGCACCATCGCAATGGCCACGATAGCCAACAGCGACAGCATGCCGAGCGCATTCACCGGCAAGCGGGCATCTGGCGTAGGCCGCCCCGGACTGAACAGCGCGACGCAGGCACCAAACAGGAACTCGAAGACACGCGGCGTAAACAGGAAATACGCGCTGCTGCCCTCGCTATGCACGACCAGCATTGCCATCACTGCGGCCAGCAGCGTGACGCAAGCCACTACCAGCCGGCCCTGCCTTGGCGAGATGAAGCGATGCAGCAGCATCAGCCACAGCGGCAGCACCAGGTACCACTGCCATTCGATCGCCAGCGACCAGGTATGCAGCAATGGCAGCACTTGCGAATCGGTCGCCGCGTAGGCGGTGGTCGCGTGCGCGAAATAATCGTTGGAGGTGAAGCTGACCGTGTGAATCGCCGAGCGCAGGTAAGCTTTGAAGTCGAGCGGCAAATAGAACGCCAGCGTTATCAACAGCGTCGCCAGCACGACAGCGAGCAGGGCAACCTGGATGCGCCATAGCCGGCGCACGTAAAAATCAGCCAGCGAGAAGGTGCCGCGAAGCAATTGCGCCTGGATGATCGACGTAATCAGATAACCGGAGATCACGAAGAATACGTCGACGCCGACGAAGCCCGACGGAAACGCCGCCAGCCGGCCATGGAACAGCAGCACCAGCACCACCGCCACCGCCCGCAGGCCACTGATGTCTTTCCGGTAATGCATCAAGGAACACTCAGGCTCGCGGATAGGGGTGCCAGGCTTTGTCGCCCGCAACACGGCCCGCGACCCTAACATGGCGCCGCCGGCTGCGTGAAGCCGCAGGCCAGCGTCGGCGATGGCGCAGAAAATTCCGTCCTGCCAGCCAGTTAGAACAACTGGGTGAGAAAGTGGCTGCGTATCGTGCGGCAATCGAATGTTCTTGCAGCCGTTCGTGCTAGTCTCCCGCCCCCATGCATGCGCCTGACGACTTCCGTGACGATGCCGGCGGCCAGCCGCCGCGGCACATCCTTACGCCCAGCACGCTCAACCGGCTGGTGCGCGGTTTGCTCGAAGATGCGCTGCCGCTGGTCTGGATCGAGGGCGAACTGTCCAACGTGGCGCGGCCGGCTTCCGGCCATCTGTATTTCACCTTGAAGGACAGCGCGGCGCAGGTGCGCTGCGCCATGTTCAAGCCCAAGACCAGCTGGCTGCGCTTCAAGCCGGCCGACGGCATGCACGTGCTGATCCGCGCCCGCGTCGGCTTGTATGAGGCACGTGGCGAGTTCCAGCTGGTGGCCGAGCATATGGAGCCGGCAGGCGAAGGCGCCTTGCAGCGCGAGTTCGAACGGCTGAAGGCGCAACTGGACGCCGAAGGCTTGTTCGCGCAGGAACACAAGCGCGCCCTGCCCCGCTTCGCGCGGCGCATCGGGGTCATCACATCCGCCACCGGCGCGGCGATCCGCGACGTGCTGAGCGTATTGGCCCGTCGCTGGCCGCTGGTCGAAGTAGAAGTGCTGCCCGTGCCGGTGCAGGGTCGCGAGGCACCGCCCGCGATCGTAGCCATGCTGCGCAAAGCCTCCGGCTGCGGCCGCTACGACGTGCTGTTGCTGGCCCGCGGCGGTGGTTCGCTGGAAGACCTGTGGGCCTTCAATGACGAACAGGTGGCGCGCGCGATTTACGCCAGTACCGTGCCAGTGGTCAGCGCGGTCGGGCACGAGATCGACATCAGCATTGCCGATTTCGTCGCCGACCTGCGCGCGCCCACGCCCTCGGCCGCCGCGGAACTGCTGGTTCCGGACGCGCTGGCATTACGGCGTCACCTGGAGCAACTGGGCAAGCGGGTAGTCGCGATCCAGGAACGCCAGCTGCACATGCACAGCCAGCGCGTGGATCATCTGTTGCGCTGCCTGCAATTGCAGCGACCACAAACCCGGCTGGCGCGCGATCGCGAACGGCTGCGGCAGTTGCATCGCCGCTTGCTCGGTGCGCGCCTCGCGCGGCTCGGCCAGAAGACGGTACTGCTCGATCGCCTGCACGCACGCCTGCTGGCGCAGCACCCGCGCCGGCAACTTGCCTTGCTGCGGCAGCAACTCGAGCAGCATCGGTTGCATCTGCAGCGCATGACCGCGCACAAGCTGGAACGCGAACGTCTTGGGCTGCAGCAGTGCGCGCGCGCCATGCATGCGGTAAGTCCATTGGCGACGCTGGAACGCGGCTACGCGATCCTGTTCGACGCCGATGGCAAAGTGGTGCGTTCAGCGCAGCACGTCGCCATCGACACGCCGCTGCGTGCACGGCTTGCGGACGGCGAACTGACTGTGCGTGTCAGCGAGAAATGATCGCCAGCGCTCGCCAATCGGCCTAGGTGTTGAAGTTCGATACGTTGTTCCGCGCTAGCCGGCTGATAGGCGGTTGGTAGCCAAGGGCGGAATGAGGTCGATGGTGATTGTAACGATGCATCCACGGTTGCAAAGCAGCCTGGCGTTCGGCGCTGTTCTG
>NZ_JADIKJ010000080.1:0-397 GCF_044904675.1 Dyella jejuensis
GCTCCGGTGCGTATCGACGAAGGCCCTCAGGACTTCAGCCGGCGGTCGAGCTCCGCCTGGGCGAAAAACGCGCTGGCGAGCTTGAGAATCTCGTTGGCCCGGCGCAGCTCCTTGACCTCGCGTTCCAGCTCTTTGACGCGCTTGGCTTCAGCGGTGGTCACACCGTCTCTCACCCCGGCATCGACCTCTTGCCGCTGTACCCACGTCAGCAGTGTTTGCGGCACACAGCCGATCTTCGGCGCGATCGACTCGACCGCCGCCCACAACGATGGGTATTCACCACGGTGCTCCTGCACCATCCGCACCGCACGCTCGCGGACTTCCGGGGAAAACTGTTTTAACTTTGTCATGGCTCCATTCTCTCAAGAGTTGGAGCCTCCGCGAATCCCGGGGCGGT
>NZ_JADIKJ010000081.1:0-385 GCF_044904675.1 Dyella jejuensis
TCGGACAGCAACGGGAGCGCCGATATCCGGGCCGATGGCCTGTCGACGATCGCTTCCAGCAGGCTTCGGTAGCGCTGCATCAGCCGTTCGATCGTCGCGCGCTCGAACAGGTTGGGATCGTATTGCACTTCCGCGAGCAGACCATCGCCCTGCTCGACCAGCATCACCGTCAAATCGAACTTGGCCGGGCCCGCGGCAACGCTCGGTAATTCCTCGAAACCGTCGTTCCCCTCATCGCTGGCATGCCCTGAAGCTTCCGCGATGACCGAGAACAGGCTCCGGATCAACGGCACGGCATCCGCCGAGCGTGACAATCCCAGTGCGTCGACCAGCTTCTCGAATGGCAGCTCCTGATGGTCGAGTGCTTCCAGCACGTGCGTGCGCA
>NZ_JADIKJ010000082.1:0-384 GCF_044904675.1 Dyella jejuensis
CTCAACCTGACGACCAGCTACGCCTACGACGCCGACAACAACCTCATCCGCGTGACCGACGCCAACGGCAACGTCACCCAGTACGTCTACGACCAGGCCAACGAAAAGATCTTCACGATCGATCCTACCGGGGCGGTGACGCAGCATGGGTATGACGCCGACGGCCACCTGACCACCACGCGCGGCTACGCCACGGTGCTGACGGCCAGCCAGCTGAGCGCGCTGGGCAACGATCCCACGATCGCGGCGGTGAGCGCCGACCTCACCCCCGGCGGCAGCGACAGCTACCAGCAAAGCGTGTACGACGCCGACGGCCAGGTGGTCTACGCGATCGACGGACTGGGCCTCAACGTCACGCAATACACCTACAACGCCGGCGGGCAG
>NZ_JADIKJ010000083.1:0-1147 GCF_044904675.1 Dyella jejuensis
CCCGGCACGCCTTCGGGTTGCTCCTGGCCCTGGCGGTCCAGCACCAGGCAGCGCACATTCGCCATCGGCCGGCCGATCCGCGGCAGCGGACCTTCGATGCGCGCCATCGTCGCGTCCACCGTCGTCTCCGTCGGCCCGTAAGCGTTCAGCGCACCCTCGGCACGTCCCGCGTAGTGCGCCACGATGCGTCCCCACAGCGTCGCGTTGATCGCCTCGCCGCCGATCACCACGGACGGCAGCGGCGCGCCCTGCACTTCCAGCAACGCCTCGACCTGCAACGGCGTGGCGTCCAGCACCTGGATCGATTCGCGCGCCAGGTACGCACGCAGTTGCATCGGATCCCGGCGCAGTTCCGCCGGCAGCAGGTACAGCGTTGCACCATGGCGCCATTGCACCAGCGCTTGCAGCGATGCANGGCGGCCCCACAGATTCGCGCTGATCGCCTCGCCGCCGATCACCACGGACGGCAGCGGTGCGCCCTGCACTTCCAGCAACGCCTCGACCTGCAACGGCGTGGCGTCCAGCACCTGGATCGATTCGCGCGCCAGGTACGCACGCAGTTGCATCGGATCCCGGCGCAGTTCCGTCGGCAGCAGGTACAGCGTTGCACCATGGCGCCATTGCACCAGCGCTTGCAGCGATGCATCGAAACCGTAGGAGGCATTCCACGCCCAGCGCACCGGACCGCTCACCCCGATGTCCGTCAGGGCCGCATCCANGCGCCCTGCACTTCCAGCAACGCCTCGACCTGCAACGGCGTGGCGTCCAGCACCTGGATCGATTCGCGCGCCAGGTACGCACGCAGTTGCATCGGATCCCGGCGCAGTTCCGCCGGCAGCAGGTACAGCGTTGCACCATGGCGCCATTGCACCAGCGCTTGCAGCGATGCATCGAAACCGTAGGAGGCGTTCCACGCCCAGCGCACCGGACCGCTCACCCCGATGTCCGTCAGGGCCGCATCCAATCCCGCGGCGAGGTTCATCACGCTGCCGTGCTCGACCCGCACACCTTTCGGACGACCGCTCGAGCCCGACGTGAACAGGATGTAGGCCAGTCGATCCGACGGCGTCGGCTCGCTCCGCACCGGATCGTGCGCCGGCGCCGCCGCCAGCTCCGCGCGCAGCGCCGCCGTGTCCAACGCCAGCGG
>NZ_JADIKJ010000084.1:0-372 GCF_044904675.1 Dyella jejuensis
GATCACGGTGCCGGTGTTGGTGAGGTCGCCGGCGTTGAGCGTGACGGTGTCGCCCTCGATGCGGCCTTCGTTGCTTTGGGTGGCGGCGGTGAGGGTGGTGGTGGCGCTGTTGATCGCGGCGCCCGCCTGGTTGTCGAGGCTGTTGGCGGTGAGGGTCAGCGCGCCCGCGCTTTGCAGGGTGGCGCCCGCGGCATTGGTGAAGGCGCCGCCGAGGGTGACGGTGAAGTCACCATTGGCGAACAGGGTGTTGCCGGCCGGGTTAATGTAGTCGCCCGCCAGGGCGAGCGAGAGGTCGTTGCCGGCGCGCAAACGGCCCACGCCATCGAAGTGACCCAACTGCGCGGCGACGTCATGGTTGGACGCGAGATCGCC
>NZ_JADIKJ010000085.1:0-371 GCF_044904675.1 Dyella jejuensis
GCCGGGATCCGATGCAACTGCGTGCGTACCTGGCGCGCGAATCGATCCAGGTGCTGGACGCCACGCCGTTGCAGGTCGAGGCGTTGCTGGAAGTGCAGGGCGCACCGCTGCCGTCCGTGGTGATCGGCGGCGAGGCGATCAGCGCGAATCTGTGGGGCCGCCTTGCGGCGCACTACGCGGGACGTGCCGAGGGTGCGCTGAACGCCTACGGGCCGACGGAGACGACGGTGGACGCGACGGTGACGCGCATCGAAGGTCCGCTGCCGCGGATCGGCCGGCCGATGGCGAATGTGCGCTGCCTGGTGCTGGACCGCCAGGGCCAGGAGCAACCCGAAGGCGTGCCGGGCGAGCTGTACATCGGCGGTGCCGGC
>NZ_JADIKJ010000086.1:0-369 GCF_044904675.1 Dyella jejuensis
TGGGCCGCGAGGCGGAAACGGCGGAGCGCTTCGTGACGGTGGCGGGCCATGCGGGCCGTTACTACCGCAGCGGCGACCGGGTGCGCTGGAACGGGGATGGCTCGCTGGAATACCTGGGGCGTTTGGACGGCCAGGTGAAGGTGCGCGGCTATCGCGTGGAACCGGAGGAAGTGGCGCAGGCGCTGCGCACGGAACCGGGCGTGGCCGCGGCAGCGGTGATCGCGCGCGGGGGAGCCGGCGGACTGCGCCTGGTGGGTTACGTGGTGGCATCGGTGGATGCCCCGGTAGCGGCCGGCTGGGAGGACGACGTGCTGGAGCGGCTGCGGGTGAAGCTGCCGAGCTACATGGTGCCGGCGGCGCTGATGCGAC
>NZ_JADIKJ010000087.1:0-750 GCF_044904675.1 Dyella jejuensis
GTCACCGCCCCGGTAGGATCGATCGTGAAGATCTTTTCGTTGGCCTGGTCGTAGACGTACTGGGTGACGTTGCCGTTGGCGTCGGTCACGCGGATGAGGTTGTTGTCGGCGTCGTAGGCGTAGCTGGTCGTCAGGTTGAGCTGGCCAGTCCCCGGATCGACGAGGGTCTGGCTCAGGCGTTCCAGGCTGTCGTAGACGTATTGCGTGGTCACCGCCGCGCTGGTGCCGGCGCCGGCGGTGACGGTCAGTGTCTTGCCGTCGCCGTCGTAGGTATAGGTGGTGACGCTGCCCACGGCGTTGGTCTGGCTCAGCACGCGACCGTCGGCATCGTAGGCATACGTGGTCACCGCGCCGGTCGGATCGGTGATGCTGAGCTGCCGCCCTTGGGCGTCCAGGGTGTAGGTGGTGGTGAGGGCCAGGCCGCCGGGATCGACCGTCTGGGTCAGCTGCCTGCCGCTGGCGTTATAGGTATAGGTGACGACATGCCCGGTGGCGTCGGTGCTCTGGATCAGGTCGCCGTCGGCGTCGTACTGGTTACGACTGACCTCGCCCAGCGGCGTGGTGGTGGTGAGCAGGCGTCCGTCGGCATCGTAGGTGTAGGTGGTGGTGGTGCCAGCCCCATCGGTCACGCTCAGCGTGTCGCCATAGGCATCCTGCACGGTGGTCATCGTCACGCCATCGGGCGTGGTCACGCTGCGGGTGTGCGTGGCGAGGTCGTCGTGGTAGGTGGTGGTGTTGCCCAGCGCATCG
>NZ_JADIKJ010000088.1:0-489 GCF_044904675.1 Dyella jejuensis
CAATGGGGCCATACGCAGGCCGGTCGCCACCGCTGGCAGGGCTTGTCGCTGTATGCGTTGGACGGCGTGGTCTGGCGGACTCCCGACACGCTGGACAATCGCCGGCACTTTGGCAGTCAGCATAACCATCCCGGGCATCAGAGTCCGTTTCCGCTGGTGCGCATGGCGTGCCTGCTGGATGCCCGCTCGCGCCTGCTGGTCGATGCTCGCCTGGACACCTACGCCACCAGTGAATACACCTTGGCCGCGCAGCTATGGCCCCAACTGCCGCCGGACTCGTTGGTGATGGTGGACAAGGGGTTCTACTCAGCCGGCCTGCTCTGGCCGTTGCAACAACAAGGACGACATTGGCTGATCCCGGCCCGTGCCGGCCTGAAGGGCGAGGTCATCGCTACGCATGGTCCCGGCGATGTGTGCTTACGCATGAACGTCTCGCCGCAAGCGCGCAAGAAAGACCCCTGCCTGCCGCTCACCTGGGAGGTGCGCGCC
>NZ_JADIKJ010000089.1:0-338 GCF_044904675.1 Dyella jejuensis
CCGCGCGAACGCAGACCATGCGCCAGGCGGTTCGCACGCGCATTCAGTTCCGCGTACCCATACGACGTGCCTGCGTACACCAGGGCCGCTGCGTCCGGACGCTCGCGGGCCTGGCGCTCGAAGGCTTCGTCCACGCTCCCCGGCGGTATTGGCTGGGCAGCGCCGCAACGCCACGCTTCCAGCCGTGCCCGCTCGGCCTCGGACAGCAACGGGAGCGCCGATATCCGGGCCGATGGCCTGTCGACGATCGCTTCCAGCAGGCTTCGGTAGCGCTGCATCAGCCGTTCGATCGTCGCGCGCTCGAACAGGTTGGGATCGTATTGCACTTCCGCGAGCAG